>JBMDXS010000141.1:0-6926 GCA_048595045.1 Acidimicrobiia bacterium | reverse complement strand
ACGTGGACCGGGGAGGGGTCGGGATCCACTACGAGGTCTTCGGGAGTGGTGAGACGACGTTGTTGATGATACCGCCGTCGCCCATCACCCATTCCCGCATCTGGAAAGGCCTCGTCCCTTATCTGGCCCGTCACTACCGGGTGGTGACCATCGATGGGCGGGGGAACGGAAAGTCCGACCGTCCCACCGACATCGCTGCCCACACCGTCGAGGCCAACGTAGGGGACGTCCTGGCCGTCCTCGACGCCACCGATACCGAGAGGGCAGTCGTCGTTGCGCACTGTCACGCCAACTGGTGGGCCGTCAGCCTGGCCGATAGGCATCCGGACCGGGTCGAGGCCCTCATCGCCATCGAGCCTGGCGTCCCCCATCTGGGCCGGCCCCAGCCCCATTGGGTGGACACCGCTCCCTACTGGAATGAGATCCTCGATGACCCAAATGGCTGGGAGCTGAACAACCGGCACGTCTATGTCACCCGGCATCGCGACTGGATCGAGTTCTTCTTCGGTCAGCAGTTGGTGGAGGCCCACTCCAGCAAGCAGTTCGAGGATGCGGTGGACTGGGCCCTGGAGTCATCGGGGGAGATCCTCGTTGCCGGGGAGGAGGGATTCGATCTGGACATCCCGGATCGAGAGACCGTCGAGCGGATCTGCCGCTCGCTGGACCAGCCGACGCTGATCATCCACGGCGACCTCGACGTCTGCCAGCACATCGAACGAGGGAGGGAGTTCGCCCTTATCACCGGTGGTGAGCTGATCGTCTTCGAGGGCTCCGGCCACCTCACACCTGGCCGTGAGCCAGTCCGGGTCAATCGCGCCATCAGGCGCTTCGTCGATGAGCACAAGGAGCTTCCGATGCCCAGCCAGACCTGGACCCGTGGCATGAACCGGACGAAGAAGGCGCTGTATCTGTCGTCGCCCATCGGTCTGGGTCATGCCGCTCGCGACCTGGCCATCGCCCGGGAGCTGCGGGAGATCGAGCCCGATCTGGAGATCGAGTGGCTGGCCCAGCACCCGGTCACCGCCGTTCTGGAGACCGCCGCCGAGAGGGTTCATCCCGCCAGTGAATGGCTCGCCTCCGAATCGGGTCACATCGCCTCGGAGGCCTCGGGGCACGACCTGCACTGCTTCCAGGCCCTGCGTCGGATGGACGAGATCCTCGTCGCCAACTTCATGGTCTTCCAAGAGGTGGTGGAGGAGGGGGGCTACGACGTGGTCATCGGTGACGAGGCCTGGGAAGTGGACTACTACTGGCACGAGAACCCCGAGCTGAAACGGGGGTCGAACGTATGGCTGACAGACTTCGTCGGCTATCTGCCGCTGCCCGACGGTGGCGAGCACGAGGCATTTCTGACCGCCGATTACAACGCCGAGATGATCGAGCACATCGCCCGCTACCCCCGGATCAGAGACCAGGCGATCTTCGTCGGCAACCCGGACGACATCTATCCCGAGGTCTTCGGGCCGGGGTTGCCCAAGATCCGCACCTGGACCGAGGAGCATTTCGACTTCTCGGGGTACATCACCGGGTTCACCCCGCCGACACCGGCCCAGAGCGAGGAATGGAGGTCAGAACTGGGCTACGACCTTGACGAGAAGGTATGTGTGGTGACGGTCGGTGGCTCCGGGGTGGGCCGGGACCTGTTGGAGAAGGTGATCGCCGCGTTCCCCAAGGTCAAGAGGATGATCCCCGAGTTGAGAATGGTGGCGGTGGCGGGTCCCCGGATCGAACCGGAAAGCCTGCCCCGTCACCAGGGTCTCGAGGTCCATGGGTACGTGAACCGGCTCTACAGGCATCTCGCCGTATGTGATCTCGCCGTGGTCCAGGGTGGGCTGACCACCACCATGGAGTTGACCGCTGCCCAGCGGCCGTTCCTCTATTTCCCGCTCCGCAACCATTTCGAGCAGAATTTCCACGTCCGTCATCGTCTCGCCCAGTACGGGGCGGGCCGTTATATGAGCTATCACGACACCGATCTCGATCGGTTGGCCGAGGCCATCGCCGCGGAGGTCGGCCGTCAGGTGAGCTACCGCGAGGTCGAGACCGACGGGGCCCGCAAGGCGGCCCAGATGATCGCCGAGCTCATCTAGCCCTCGCCGACCGCTCCCCGTGTAGGCCCCCGACCGGGTGGGGCGCTTGTCTTGCGCTTCCAGAAGTGACCGGAGGGCCCCGGATCGAGCCGCACCGGTAGTCTGTCGGCGGGACAGGAGGCGAGGCATGGGGATGTCCACCAGCGACACTCCTCCCTTCGAGGTGATCTCAGACGATCAGGGTCGCGTGTTTGTCGGGCGACAACGAGAGCTCGCGCTTCTCCTGGCGGGATTGAGCGAGGCGTCTTCAGGCCGGGGGCGTCTCTTTCTCGTCGGAGGCGAGCCAGGGATCGGCAAGACCCGTCTCGCGGACGAATTCGCACAGGAAACGAAGTCCCGAGACGCCTTGGCGATGTGGGGACGCTGCTGGGAGGAAGGTGGAGCACCTGCATACTGGCCTTGGATCCAGTCGCTCCGGGGTCTATTGACGGAGCTCGACTCCGAGACCCTCCAGCTCGCCGCAGCAGGGAAGGGCGGAGTCATCGCCCAGATATTGCCGGAGCTCCGCGACTACCTACCTGATCTCCCCGAACCCCCCTCGTTGTCTCCTGAGGCCGCGAGGTTTCGCCTCTTCGACGCCCTCGCCGGCTTCGTCGTGAGGATCTCCCACAGCCGATTGCTGGTGTTCGTCCTCGAAGACCTGCATGCCGCGGATGAGCCGTCGCTCCTCCTACTCCAGTTCCTCTCAGGGGAGTTGGCCAATGGAAGGGTCCTGGTCCTTGGAACCTATCGGGATGTGGAGGTCAGTAGGGACCATCCGCTCGCACCCGTCCTCACCGAGTTGTCCCGCAGTCAGGCAACGACGCGAATCGAACTCGCGGGGCTGAGTGAACCTGATGTCGCTCGATTCATCATGTCCATGGAGGGCCGGACACCTTCAGAGGAGCTCGTCAGGTCGATAACGCGCGAGACCGAGGGCAACCCCCTCTTCATAGAGGAGGTCGTTCGACTCCTGGTGGCTGAGGATCGTCTCTGGGACGACTTGGGAGGTCGGCGAGTTCCGATCCCCGAAGGGGTTCGTGAGATCATCGGGCGTCGTCTGGGCAATCTGACCGAGGACTGCCACAGCCTCCTGACCCTTGGCGCCGTCATCGGCCGCGATTTCTCCGTCGAAATGATGCAACGCATCACCGGGCAGGACGCGGGGGAAGTCCTCGAGAAGTTGCGTGAAGCGGTAGCTGCGAAATTGATCGGCACCACTCCAGACGAGCCGGGTCGATTCCGGTTCGCGCACGCTCTGATCCGGGAATCACTCTACGAAGACCTGATGCCGGCGGATCGGATACGTCTTCACCGTGAGGTTGGGCATGCGTTGGAGGCGACCTACGCCCCTAACCCCGAACCGCATATCGAAGAGCTCGCCTACCACTTCTTCGAGGCGGCCCCTGGCGGGGATGTCCGGAAGGCCGTCGAATACTCGATGAATGCCGGCAGCCGCGCTACAGACCATTTCGCGTTCGAAGAAGCGGTCCGTCTCTTCAACATGGCATTGCGCGTGCTGAAGGACTACCCGGATGAGTTACAGCACTGTGAGGCCCTTCTTCGGCTTGGTGAGGCCCAGGCACGATCCGGAGCGACACCGACTGCCAAAGAGACGTTTCTGGAAGCCGCGGAGATCGCGACTCGACTCGATCTGGCGGAGATGTTGGCTCGTGCCGCCTTGGGATACGCGGGCAGGTTTCCATGGCATCGGGCTGCAACGGACCGCCATGTCATTCCGCTGTTGAGGCAGGCCCTGGATGCTCTTGGACGTGAAGACAGCATCCTGAGGGCGACCCTTCTCGGCCGTCTGGCTGGAGCACTCAGAGACCAGCCATCCCCGGAACCTCGAGCGTCATTGGCTCGTGAGGCTGTCGAGATGGCGCGTCGGATCGCCGATCCGGAAACCTTGTTCTACGCCCTCATCGCTCAATGGGCGGCGAGCTTCCTTGGCCCCGACGGAGTGAGCCAGCAGGTCGTCTTGGCTGAAGAGCTCAACTCGCTTGCCGAGCAGATACAGGATCTGGAGCGCTTGTCGGATGCCGGTTGGCCGCGCGTCATCGGATTCCTGACCCGAGGACTGATTTGGGAGGCGCGTGCCCAGCAAGAGTCCATGTCTCGGGCGGCGCACGAGCTGGGCCAGCCTTCTCAGCTCTGGTACGCGGGCGTCAACGAGACCATTTTGGCGATGAGTGATGGTCGTTTCGGCGACGCGGAGCGACTGATAGATGAGACGATGAGCTATGGGCGCCGTGCCCAAGAATGGGATGCCGAAGCCTCCCGGCTCTTTGCGTTGTTCGTCCTGAGGAGAGAGCAGGGACGGCTCGACGAACTGGAAGACGAAATAAGGCGCACGCTGGTCACTCATCCGGGGTATCGGTCTCTCCGCTGCATGCTGTTGGTGCTTCTGCTCGAGATCGGAAGGGGGGAGGAGGCGCGAGTTCTGTTCGGTCAGCTGGCCGAGAATGACTTCGCCATCTTCCCCAAGGACAACGAATGGCTCTTTGTGATGATCCTTCTCGCCGAGGCGGCATTGACCATGGAAGACGACCCCAAATCCGTCGTCTTGTACGAGCAACTCCTTCCTTACAAGGACTTGGTCGCCCTCGCTGCGTCGGAAGTGAGCATCGGACCGGTGTCTCTCACCCTCGGAAAGCTGGCTGCCCGACTTGGTCACCTTGACGAGGCAGCCGCCCATTTCGAGCACAGCCTCGGGCTTGCACTTCGAATGCAGGCCCGGCCCTGGGTCGCCCATACCTATTACTCATACGCGGCCTTGTTGAATGCACGCAACGATCCAGGAGATCGTGACAAGGCGATCGAGTTTCTGGCGACAGCGCTGCAACTCTCAGACGAGATAGGCATGCCCGTGCTCACCGATCGAATACAGCTTGCACTGGCACAGCTGGGGGCGAGACCCAGACGGAAGATGCCGGATGGAAGAAGGGATACGGAGGCGGCCAAGGGGCCTGTTCTCACGCCGCGGGAGCGTGAGGTGGCGGCTTTGGTGGCCCAGGGGATGACCAATCGCCAAATCGGCGAGAACCTGTATGTGGCCGAGCGCACAGCCGAGACACATGTGGAGAACATCCTCATGAAGCTGGGCTTCACCTCCCGGACCCAAGTGGCGCGCTGGGTCCTCGATTCCGGTCTCCACGGAGAGGACACGTAGCGGATTCGCAGCGGAGGGAATCCGTACCGGGATACGTAGATGCCCCGATGTCACGGCGCCCTCTTTTCCATACCTTGCCCATCAGAGCGTGGCCCTTCACCCGAGTAAGGGCCCACAAACCGAAAGGAGCTTCTGATGGCGACGATTGTGGACGAGCGTGCTCCATTCCGGGGAGGACGGATAGTGGCCGTGACCCTGGCCGTTCTGGCCGCAATGATCGTTCTCGGACTGGGAATCTGGCGGTCCCAGCCGGCAGCCGAGCCTGCCCCCAGCGTCGAACAGGCCGAGGTGTTCAGTCCCGAGGCCGTCCGGGTCTCGAACACCAGCGGGCTGTATCAGGGGGAAGCCTTCAGCCCTGAGGCCGTGCGGATCACCAACACCAGGGGGTTGTTCCAGACGGAAGCCTTCAGCCCCGAGCTGATGCGTATCACGAATTTGAGCGACTCGAACCGGGGGGAGGCCTTCAGCCCCGAGTTGGTTCGGATGCGCAACACCGAGAGCTTCGTACTTGGCGCCAGGTGAGACTCATCGACGGTGAGTCATGGCCAAACCCGACAGACGCGGAGGGGGTCGGACGCCGGTGCGTACCACCCCCTCTTGGCGTTGTCCCGTCGGGGATGTCCTAGCTGTGGCTTTACGCTCAACGACGTCTTGGACCGAACCCGGTCATAGAATCGACATCTCGCGGGGACGTAGCTCAGCTGGAAGAGCACCGGCTTTGCAAGCCGGGGGTCGTGGGTTCGAGTCCCATCGTCTCCACATCGCCAAGACATAGGAGCACGAGATGACCCATGCCGTGATCATCGATGCGGTGCGCACCCCGATCGGCCGCCGTAACGGGGTATTCAAGGACTATCACCCCGTCGACCTCGCCTCCCGGCCGCTCGAGGCGCTGGTCGAGCGGAACAACTTCGACCCGTCGTTGATCGATGACGTGATCATGGGCACAGTCAGCCAGACCGGTGAGCAGGCCTACAACGTCGGGCGCAACGCCGCGCTCGCCGCCGGCTTCCCCGAGGAGGTGCCCGGGGTCACCATCGATCGCCAGTGCGGCTCATCCCAGCAGTCGGCCCATTTCGCTGCCCAGGCCATCATGGCGGGTGCCCAAGACGTGGTGATCGCCGCCGGGGTGGAGAACATGACCAGGGTCCCGATGGGGATCACCGCCCATCAGGGTCCTGGCCTTCCCTTCGGGGCCCGGATGCTCGAGCGGTACTCGCAAGGTCTGGTCCCCCAAGGCCTGTCGGCTGAGATGATCGCCGAGAAGTGGGGTATCACCCGTCGCGAGCTGGACGAGCTCTCCCTCGAATCACACGTCCGGGCCGCCCGGGCCACAGACGAGGGCCGATTCGAGACCCAGATAGTCCCGGTGGGTGTCCCGGGGGAGGACGGGCGGATGCGAACCGTCACAGAAGACGAGGGGATTCGCCGCGACACATCGATCGAGAAGTTGGCCGGGCTCCAGCCGGCGTTCAAGACCGACGGAGTGATAACCGCCGGCAACTCATCGCAGATCTCCGACGGGGCCGCGGCGGTGTTGATCATGTCCGAGGAGAAGGCCAATTCTCTCGGGCTGAGGCCCATGGCCCGATTCGTGGCATTCGCCATGGCAGGCGTTGACCCGGTGACCATGCTCACCGGGCCCATCCCCGCCACCGAGAAGGTGCTGGAACGGGCCGGGCTGG
>JBMDXS010000140.1:0-18955 GCA_048595045.1 Acidimicrobiia bacterium | reverse complement strand
CTGGAGCCAGGGCGGAAGCACAGATCCGGATAATCTGATCACCCTCTGCTGGTACCACCATCAGATCATCATCCACCAGCAAGGATTCACCCCCCAACCCCACCCCGACCACCGACGAATCCGATTCACCCGCACCCGACCCGAGCCCCACCGGACGTCGTGGTTTGACGTCGGCCCTCGATGGGTAGCCGAGAGCATGGACCGAGACACCATCGAAATCGAGAAGCTCCGACCTGACCAGGTCGACGAGGCGGCCGATCTCCTCGCCCGTAGCTTCCAGACCACCCCCGACTACACCCACATGTTCCCCGACCCTTACACCCGCAGGGATGCCCTGCGAGGGTTCATGCGCGCTCCGCTGCGCGACGCAGAGACCGAGGGGACCTGCTGGGCCGCTTCCGATGGGCGGGTCCTGGTCGGAGTCGCCGCCTGGCAGGCACCGGGTCGCTATCCCTGGTCGTTGGGCCGGAACCTGCGAGCCCTGCCCGCTCTCATCTCGGTGCTGCGTCACGCCCGAGGGTCGTTCCGTGACCTGCTCGCCTTCGGGTCCAACATCGATGCCCACTTCCCCAGGGAGCGACCGGTCTGGTACCTCCAGGTGATCGGAGTGAGCCCCGAGGCCCAGGGTCTGGGCGTGGGGACGCGGCTCCTCGGACCGGCCTTCCACCTGGCCGACCAGGCGCAGGTCGCCTGCTATCTGGAGACATCGAACCCTGAGGCTGTGCCGTTCTATCTGAGCGCCGGCTTCGCGATCGACGCCAAGGGTGTCGAGCTGATGCCCGGAGGTCCCACCTACTGGTTGATGACCCGGCCCCCGACGTAGGATTGGCTGCTCGAAAGGAGCCTCATGGCCACTCAACCGATCCTGGAGCTGGTCGAGCTGGGGTTCCCATGGCCCGGCCTCGACCCCTTCATCTTCACCGTCCACCATGTCGACAGATATCCGGCCGGCAACGACGATCTCGGCCCGGCGGCTTCGCTGGGTGGACGTGAGATCGGCGTCGACTTCTCGTATCTCGATGGCTGGAGCATGTACCACGGAGACGTGGTTCCCGGGTTTCCCCAGCACCCCCATCGCGGGTTCGAAACGGTGACCGTGGTCCGGCGTGGCTACGTCGACCATTCGGACTCCCTGGGGGCGACCGCCAGATACGGCCAGGGTGACGTCCAGTGGCTCACCACGGGAGGCGGGATCATGCACGCTGAGATGTTCCCCCTCCTCGACCCCCATGGCCCCAACCCGATGGAGCTGTTCCAGATATGGCTCAACCTCCCACCGGAGTCGAAGATGGTGCCCGCCTACTTCGGGATGCTCTGGGGCGAGGACATCCCCGCCATCTCACCCTCCCCCGGTGTGATCGTTGAGATAGTCGCCGGCGCCATCGAGGAGCATCGCCCGCCGTCTCCCCCACCCGACTCGTGGGGATCGAGACAGGGCTCCCATCTGGCCATTTGGCATATCAGGCTCGACCCCGAGTCGCGCTGGGAGCTGCCCACGGCGCCGGAAGGGGTCAATCGCATGCTGCATTGCGTCCAGGGTGACGACACGCGCATCGGGCCAACACGATTCGGGAAGAAAACCGGGGTCAGACTGCGACCCGACGTCTCGACCACCCTCGAGAACCATGGCGAGCCGGCGGCTTTCCTCCTGCTCCAGGGCCGTCCCATCGGCGCACCGGTGTTCCAATTGGGGCCGTTCGTCATGAACTCGGCCGAGGAGCTCCGTCAGGCGGTGGACGACTACCACCGAACCCAGTTCGGTGGCTGGCCGTGGTCTCGGCGCGACCCGGTCCATCCCCGAATCGAGGGTCGATTCGCCATCCACGCCGATGGGCGTGTCGAGCACCGCGACATGATCCCGGCTCGCTGATGGCTGGGTACAGCGGCACACCCCTGGTCAAGAAGCTGGGGATCACCGAAGGTAAGACCGTCGGGATCCTGAATCTGCCCAACTACTACGACCTCGAGCTCGGTGAGCTTCCAGCCGGGGTGCGGGTCCATCGAGGTGACTACCCCGCCGATGTGTTCATCGTCTTCGCAGAGCGGTCCGACGAGGCGGAGCTCGGATTTCAGAACGCAGTGACCAATCTCCCGGCGGATGGCGCGATCTGGGTCTTCTGGCCGAAGAAGAGCTCCGGCGCCGAGACCGATCTGAGCGAACAGACGTTGAGAGACCTCTTCCTGCCCACGGGCATGGTCGACAACAAGGTGGTCGCCGTCGACGAGACCTGGTCGGGTCTTCGCTTCGTGGTTCGAAAAGAGAACAGGGCCGATTGGCCGGCCAGCGCCTGATCAGTCGGCGTCTGAACGGAACGTGAATCGATGTGGGAGCAGCTCATCGAGAGTGTGCTCACGGATCTGTGAGCCTTCGCCCCCGGCAACGATCACGTCGTCCACCCCGAACTCGGCCATGATCTGCCGGCACCGGCCGCACGGATATGCCCCCCGGACATCCGTGGCATCGATGCATGCGACGGCCAGGGTGTCGATCTTGCGCACTCCGTCGGCGGCTGCGGTGTGTATCGCTGTCGCCTCGCCGCAGTTGGACGACGGGTAGGCGGCGTTCTCGATGTTGGCCCCTGTGTAGACCCGGCCGTCGTCGGCTACAACCACTGCGCCCACCCTGAACCTGGAATATGGCGAGTAGGCGTTCTTGGCCGCATCCCGGGCCACGGCCACGAGCTCGTCTCGGTTCACGATTGCTCCAGGAGATCGGTGACAAACGCAACAGGGTCGAAAGGCACGAGGTCATCGATCCCCTCACCCAGCCCGACGAACTTTATCGGGACTCCCAGCTGGCGCTCGATGGCGATGACGATGCCGCCCTTTGCGGTCCCGTCCAGCTTGGTCAGGACAATGCCGCTCAGCGGCACCGCCGAAGCGAACTCGCGGACCTGGGTCACGCCGTTCTGCCCCCCGGTCGCATCGAGCACGAGCAGGACCTCGTCCACGTGTCCACGGTCCCCGGAGGCGACACGATGGATCTTGCTCAGCTCCGCCATCAGGTTCTTCTTGGCATGAAGACGTCCAGCAGTGTCGACGATCACCACGTCGATGCCTTTCGCACGGGCCGATCCAATGGCGTCGAAGGCCACCGCGGCGGGATCGCCGCCTTCCTGCCCGGCAACGACCGCGACGCCGAGGCGTTCGCCCCAAGTGTCCAGCTGAGCACCGGCGGCAGCACGGAAGGTGTCACCTGCGGCCAGGATGACCGATCTCCCCGAGCCCGTCAGCCTCGCGGCCAGCTTGGCGATGGTGGTGGTCTTGCCGGTGCCGTTGACCCCCACGACAAGTATCACCGCAGGGCGCCCCTCGAGTCGCAACTCGCGGTCTTTGTCCCCGAGCTCGGCCCGGAGTCGAGCATTGAGCGCCGCCCTCGCCTCGTCGACTGTCTGAGGCGACGCCGCCTTGACACCTGCCACGACAGATGTAGTCGCCTCGAGGCCGACGTCGGCCGCCAACAACGCCTCCTCGAGCTCGACCCAGGTGTCAGCGTCTAGGCCGCCACCCCATGCCCGGCGCAGGGACGCGCCCAGTGCCGCCGCCGACTTCCCCATCGAGGACGTCCGGGGGGCGTCTTCTAGATCCCTATCACCCCCGGGCACTGTTCGGGCCCGGATTACCACGACGATCAAGGCGGCGCCGAGGACGACCGCGAGGACTACGACGAGGAGGATGGCGATCGGTTCCATTCTGCGGGGCCAAGCTAACCGGCGGTCAGATCACTCCCACCGACGTCATGTCCTTCCGCACCACCTGCGACGAGCCGCCGGGCTCCATGGTCACCCCGTAGAGCACATCGGCTGCCTCCATCGTCTGCTGCTGGTGGGTGATGATCAATAGCTGCGCCCGCTGCCGGAATTCATCGACGATCCTCAAGAAGCGGCGCAGGTTGGAATCGTCGAGGGCGGCCTCCACTTCGTCCAGGACGTAGAACGGGCTGGGACGCGCCTCGAATATGGAGAAGAGGAAGGCGAGAGCCGCAAGGCTGCGCTCCCCACCCGACAACAGCGTCAGTTGGCTCACCTTCTTCCCGAGCGGCTGAGCATCGATAGTCACCCCCGAAAGCGAATCGCCCGGGTCGGTCAGCCTGATCCGGCCCCGGCCACCAGGGAACAAGACCGAGAAATATCGTTGGTAGGCCTCGGCGACCTCCGCAAACGCAGCCTGGAATCGTTGCTCGATCTCGTCGTCGAGAGCCGTGATCACCTTGCGAAGCTCCGCCCGAGAGGCCTCCACGTCGGCTAGCTGTTCGGCGAGGAAGGTATGCCGCCCGTCGAGCTCGGCGAACTCGGCAGCGGCAAGCGGGTTGATTGGGCCCAGCCGTCGCAGCTGGGCCGATTTCTCATCGAGGATCGCACTCAGATCGGCCGCTTCGGGGTAATCGGGGCGGGTGGCAGCCCGAGCCGCATCCACCTCGGCATCGGCGTCGCGACGAATGCCTTCGACGACGCTCTCTCTCATCAGGCGCAGCTCGGTCAACCGCACCTGGAGCCCGGCCGTGGCCTCACGGGCGGCGGAGACGCCATTTCGCCGTTCTTCGAGGTCGGCTCGCGCAGTTGACAGCTCCGCGATGATCGAGTCACTCTCCGAGCGGAGGCCGCCCTGACGGTCACGCAGTGTCGACAACCTGCTCTGGAGGATGTCGACTGAGCGCCGTGCGTAGCTCTCGACGAGCTCGAGCCTCTCCACTGCAACCGGCTGGGGCGCGTCCTCATCCACCCGCTCCAGCTCGGACTCGATCTTCCCCCCTCGTTCCTCGAGCAGTCGGCGACGCTCAGAGATGCTGACCACTGCCGAGGCGGCCTGATGCCAATCCGAGCGGGCGATCTCGCGCTCAGCCCCGATCTGGATCCGCCTCGCTTCCAGCTCCTCCCACATCCGCATTCGCTCCGCTTCCTCCCCCTCCAGCGCCTGCAGGCGGCGGCTCAGGTCCTGGATCTGTCGCTCTCTCTCTGCCGCCCCCTCCTCGAGCGAAGCGAGACGATCCTTGAGCCGCCGGCGCTCGTCTTCGAGGGCGTCTGCAGACTTCTGCAACCTCGACATCGCCTCCGCACGGCCGGCCACCGCGATCTCCGCCATTTCGAGCTTCTCGAGTGCCACACGCTCCGTCTCGCGACTCTTCTCGAAGTCTCGTCTGGCCGCAGTATGGATGGACGTGGCGCGGGACAGCTCGGTTCTCGCCTTCTCGGCATCGACCTGAGCCGTCTCGAGGAGAGCAGGGCCCGCGCCGTCGGGCTGGGCGATCTGGACGCCGTCGATCGAGATGAGGTCGCCCTCGGGGGTCACCGCGCGCAGAGCCGGGTGTCTGGCGACGATGCTCAGGGCGGTCGACCACCCCTCCACCACGAGGACATCGCCGAGCAGGTGCCGGGCCAGCCCCGTATCGGCGCTGGGCCCGAGCAGGTCTACCAGCGCGTCCACCCCTGAGACGGCGGCGATCTCGGACGCCGGTGCCGTGTCCCGGTTCACAGCGGACACGACCGGCACCCCACCACCGCCTTCGGCCTTGACCAATTCCACCGCGCCCTTCAGCCCTTCGATGCTCCGGAAGGCAACGGCATCCACCCACCGGCCCAGGGCGGCGTCGACGGCCCGTTCCAGCCCGGCCGGGATGTCGAGCAGCGAGACCAACGTCCCAATGGCGCCCTCCGCCGTTTCGGCCTTGCGACGAGCCTCCAGGTCGAAGCGTCGGGAAAGGGCGGTCTCCACAGCCTCGACCCTCGCCGTCGCAGCGGCCAAAGCGAGCCTGGCTTCGGTGAGTGCCTGCTCAGAGCGAGCCCACCCCTCCTGATCGACCTCACGCCGCCCGCTTTGCCTCTGATAGTCCTCCTGGAGCGACGAGACCTCCTCGTCGAGCACCTGCACCTCGTCGTTGATCCTGGAGATCTCACCGGCCTCATCTCGAAGCTGTGAATCGAGCACATCGATGCGGTGAGTGACGGCCTCGACTTCGCGGGCGTCGCGGACGCCCGCCGCCTGGAGCACCGAGAGCTCCCCGCGGGCGGCGGCCAGGGCCCCCTCGGGAGAGAGGGCATTATGGGTGGCGATCGAGCGCTCCTCGTCCTCGAGACGTCGGAAACGCGACTCCATCGCTTCCGCGGTGGCCGCCGCGGCCGCCTCGGCCTCGATGACATCGGCCAGTTCGTCGGTGATCTCGGCCAGTTCCATCCTGAGGTCGGACTTCCGCTCGATACCGGCCTGTCTCCGCCCGCTGACTGCTCGACTCCGCTCCTTGGCCACCGCCCCGAGCCGTCGCAGGCGCTCGATGATCGTCTCCAGCCTCGCCGCTGCACCGGTGTCCCGTTCCAGATCACGACCAACCGTGGAAGCCCGATTCGTAAGGGTCTCGACAGAGGCCGACAGGTCACCAAGGGCGCTCTCCCCTTCCCCGATCTCGATGCTCAGCCTCTCGAGCCGCAAGCTTCCCTCGGCCATCTCCGATTCGTAGGCGTCCAGAGAGACACCGGCCAGGTACAGCGTCAGATCACGCACCTCCGATTTCAGTCCGTGATAACGCTCGGCCGCCCGCGCCTGGCGCCGCAGCGGCCTCAGTTGCCGCTCGATCTCACCGATGAGGTCCTGGAGACGCAGGACATCCTCGTCGGTGCGCTCGAGCCGGCGCTCGGCCTTCTCCTTGCGACGTCTGTGCTTGAGGATGCCGGCCGCCTCCTCGATGACGGCGCGATGGTCTTCCGGCGAGGCATTGAGAACGTCGTCGACCTGACCCTGGCTGATGATGACGTGCTGGTGTCGGCCCACCCCGGAGTCACTCAACAGCTCCTGGATGTCGAGCAGCCTGCACCCGACACCGTTGATCTCGTAGTCCGAGGAGCCGTCGCGGTAGAGACGGCGGGTCAAGGCCACCTCTTCCAGGTCGAGCGGGAGCATCCTCTCCGCGTTGTCGATCACCAGCGTCGCCTCTGCCCGGTTCAGGGAGGGACGGGTGGCTGTGCCGGCGAACACCACGTCCTCCATCTTCCCGGTGCGAAGTGACTTGGTCGACTGAGTGCCCATCACCCAGGACAGGGCGTCGACCAGATTCGACTTCCCCGATCCGTTCGGGCCGACCACGACCGTCACCCCGGGCCTGAACTCGAGCCTGGTCCGGTCGGCGAAAGACTTGAAGCCGACGAGCTTCAGTGACTTCAAATACACAGAGAGCACCTGGCGAATGACACGGCTGTGATTATCAGATGCAGGCTAACAGCGCCTCGTGGGCTGTCGTTGAAATAGGACACCGCCAGTATTTCTGCGACGGGCCACTTCAGCTCAACCACTCTTCATGGGATTCGGCTGGATGAAGAAGTCACGCAGCGACCGGTCGGGAGCCACCATGTCGGACTCCACTCCCATCACCACGGACATGGCGGGCCCGCTCCACAGCCACTCCACCAGCCGATCGACTCCTTCGGCATCGCCCTGGGCCCACACCTCGACCCTCCCATCGGCCAAGTTTCGGGCCCACCCCACCAACCCTAGAGAACGGGCCACCTGGCGGCACGCCTGGCGGAAGCCGACCTGCTGCACCTGGCCCGAGACGTGGGCATGGACCGCCTTCATGATCAAGGAGCCGGCTGGCAAACCGGGCAGAAATGACTCGACCGGGCCCGAATCACGATCCGTTCGACCGGCCCCCCACATGTGGGACAGGGAAGACCGGTGCGGCCATAGACCCGGAGTCGCTCGAGGTTCTCGCCCGCCCGCCCGTCGGGGAGCAGATAGGCCAGATCGTCGAGACTGGTTCCCCCGTTTTCCAGGGCCTGACCGAGGACGATCTCGATAGCGGCGAGCAATCGCTCCAGATCGTCCACGGTCAGCTCCCCACCGGGACGCATGGGGTGGATCCCGGCGAGATGGAGAGCCTCGTCCGCGTAGATGTTGCCCAGACCCGAGACTATGACCTGGTCGAGAAGCAAAGCCTTGACCGGCGCCGTCCGCTTCCCGAGCGCATCGGCCAGATCCGCGGCGGTTGGCGCCATCTCCCACGCATCGGGGCCAACCCGGGAAAGCCCCGACTCGATGATCTCTTCAGGGGAGACGACGGCGACGAACCCGAAGGTACGCGGGTCGATGAAGCGCACCTCTACGCCATCGTCCAGTGTCGCCCGGAAATGGGTGTGCGGCGCCACCTCTTCGGACGGGTCCCCGATGGTGAACCGGCCCGACATGCCAAGGTGGGCGATGAGTGTCTGCCCGTCGTCGAGAGGCGCAGCCAGGAACTTTCCCTTCCTTCCCACCTCGCGGACTGTCCGGCCTTCCAGCCTCTCGTCGACTTCGGTGGCGCCACCGACGTTGTGACGTGCCGTGCGGGGGTGGGTGGTGCTGACGCGAACCAGACGCCGTCCTCTCATCGCCTCATCGAGATGACGTCGGGTCAGCTCGACTTCGGGCAGCTCAGGCACAGACGGCTCCGGGCCGGGGGGCCGTTACCGTATCCGGGCCAATGGAGATCACACCGCGCCCGTTCGGGGAGATCCTCAACGAGGGGATGGTGATCCTGGGGCGGGTGTGGAAGAGGATCCTCGCCCCGGCCTTCTGGGCATTCGTCATCCTGGGCGGGGCCACCATCGGCGTGTTCGCACTGACCGGCGCCGGCGACGTGCTCCAGCTGCTGCTCGCCGACCCTCTCGCCCTCGACGGGATGACCGATGCCGAGATCGGCGAGCTCGGCCTGCTCCTGCTCCAGGCAGGGCTCATCGTCGCCGCGATCCAATTGCTGGCCGGGGGCTTCGTCAACATGACAGTGCATCGCATAGTTGCCGGGGAGCTCGGCGGAGAGCCAGTCCGAGGAGGGGAGGCTTCGGCGTTCGCATTCAGGAGACTGTTGGCTCTGCTGCTGGCAGGGGTGCTCGCCCTGATTTCGATCGCCGTCGGGCTTGCCGCCTTGATCATCCCCGGATTGTGGCTCATCGGCAGCTTCACGATGGTCACCGCGGTGATAGCCCTAGAGGACATAGGGCCCGTCGCTGCCCTGCGTCGCAGCATGGCGCTGGTGAGGGGACGCTGGTGGCCTACCGTCGGATTCCTGGTCATGGTCGGGCTATTGGGCTCGATCGCCGCGCAACTCGTGCAGCTGGTCGCCCTCCCCATCATCGGTGCAGCCGGGGTCGGCATCGGCGCCGGCCTGGGGTTCGTCGTCCTTATCGTTGCCCAGGGCCTCGTAGTGGCGGCGATAGCGGTCATGGTCACGCTCTGGTACTTCGACCTCCGTGCCCGGAAGGAACAAGTCGTTATCTCGAGCCTTCGATGAGGGCGGTCAGCGCCTGTTCTGCTGCCCCCTGCTCGGCCTCTTTCTTCGACCGCCCCGATCCGGTGCCGAGCACCAGGCCATCGACCTCCACGGTGGCCACGAAGGTCCGCTCATGGTCGGGACCGGATCCGTCGCTCTGGTACTCGGGATATCGCCCGTCTTTAGCCAGCACCTCCTGGAGACGGGTCTTGTAGTCCTTGAGCCCGGGCCGCTGCGCCCTCTCGTCGATGCGCCCGCCCCAGAGACGCAACACCAGATCGGATGCCGATCCCAGCCCCGAGTCGAGGAAGACAGCGCCGATAACCGCCTCGAGGGCATCGGCCATGATCGAATCCTTCTCCCTGCCGCCGGTCCGATCCTCTGCCAGGGTGAGCTCGATGTGCTCAGCAAGCCCGATCGAGCGGGCGACCTCGGCAAGCACCGGCCGGCTCACCAGACCGGCGCGGATCTTGGCCAGGTTGCCCTCGTGGAGGTTGGGGAAGGTGTGATACAGGTATGCGGTGACCGCCAGCTGGAGCACGGCATCACCGAGGAATTCGAGCCGCTCGTTGTCCTTCCGCGAGGCGTCGTCGGAGCTCACGGAGCGATGGGTCAACGCCAGCTCCAGCAACGACCCGTCGGTGAAGTCGTAACCGAGCCGCTGCTCCAGGATCATGAGGACGTGAGCCTGGCCGCCATCCGGCCCGGCAGGTCTTGGGCGGCCGCATCGGAGGCCATGCCCAACGCGTTGGAGATGGCCATTCGGCTCGAGGACCCATGGGCTATCACCACCGCAGCCTTCACCCCGAGCAAGTGAGCGCCGCCATAGGTCTCGTAGTCGAGCTTTCGCCTCACCTCATCCAGGGCGGGTAGCACCGACTCCTGCACGGACGGCTCGAGATTGGAGATCGCCTCGAGGGCGTACCGCATGATGACCTGGGCCGCCCCCTCCATTGTCTTGAGAAAGACGTTCCCGGTGAAGCCGTCGGTGACGATGACGTCGGCCTTGTCGGCGGCGACGTCGCGGCCTTCGACGTTGCCCACGAAGCGAATCGGCGCCTTCTCGAGGAGCTCATAGGCCTCCCGCTCCAGGCTCCTGCCTTTTCCTTTCTCCTCCCCGTTGGTGAGCAGGCCGACCCTGGGGTTTGCGACGCCGAGGAGCACTTCGGCCCCTACCGAACCCATGATGGCGAATTGGACCAGGTTCTGGGCGCTGACATCGGGGTTGGCCCCTGAGTCGAGGACCAGGGTGGGACTCCCTGGGGTAGGGAAGATAGAGGCGATAGAGGGAGGGGCGGTCCGATCGACCCTGCCGATCAGGATGGCAGAGGCTGCCATTGCCGCGCCGGTGGAACCGGCGGACACGAGGCCCTCTGCCTCCCCCTCGCGAACCAGGCGGGCGGCGACATTGATCGAGGCGTTTGGCTTGTCGCGAAGGGCTCGGGCCGGGTCGTCCCCCATCCCGATGACATCAGGGGCCTCGACCAGGGGAAGATTGGCGTCTTGTTTGGCCAGCTCGGGCTCGACCACCTCGCCCCGGCCGACCAGGACCACATCGACGCCGCGGGCGGCAGCGTCAACTGCTCCGGCGACGGTCTCGACGGGGGCGTTGTCGCCCCCCATTGCGTCGAGGGCGATCCGGGCCAAGGCTCAGGAGGCCTCGATCACCTCGCGGCCGCCATAGGTGCCACACTCGCGACAGGCGCGGTGGGGCAGCTTTGGCTTGCCGCATTGCTCGCAGGCAACGGTCGTCGGACGCGAGACCTTCCATGCAGCCTTGCGCTGTCTGGTCCGCGAGCGCGACATCTTCTTCTTGGGCACCGCCATTGGTGCACTCCTCGGTCAGGAATCGAACAGATCTCTGAGGCTGGCGAAGGGTGAGTCGGATTCATCCCCGTGGCCGCCGCAAGGGTCACTATTCAAGTCGGTTCCACAGGTTGGGCAAAGTCCCCGGCAGTCCTCCCGGCACACCGGCGTCGAGGGAAGGGCCAGGGCGAGCTCGTCCCGGGCGGCCTCGTAGAGATCGATCTCGTCACCCGTGATGGGATAACCGCCTTCGTCGGGCACCCGCCGAAAGAACTGTCTCGTAGCGACCTCGACACGGGAATCCCATGCGGTGAGACATCGGGTGCAGGTGAGGTGAGCACCCGCGGACACGGTGAAGTCGGCCTCTACCGCGTCGATCAGCCCGATTGCCCGTCCCGTCACCTGCATTGGGCCTTCCACATGAACGTCTTCAAATGAGAGCTCCACCGGGACGACTGCGGCGAAGGGGCGATCCTTACCGGGAGACCCGATCAGGTCCCCTACCGATACGACTAGCAGGCTCATGTCAGAGGGGTACGTCGGGTGGCCGGGGGCGCGCTTCGTAGAGCTCCTCGCGGGCATCCAGGATCTGGTCGAGTATCTGATTGAGGACGAGCTCGAGACGTTGCAGCTTGCGCTCGATCTCGTCTTCGGTTTCGAGACGGAGGCGACGGGCCTCGCCCTCGGCCCGGCGCACGAGGATGTTCGCCTCTTCGACCGCCTCGGCCATGATGTTGGAGTCGGATACGAGTGCATCTGCTTCGTTGCGTGCCCGGTCCACGATCTCCCTGGCCTTCTCATTGGTGCGAGCGATGAAGGCCTCCCGCTCGCGCACCATCCAACGCGCCGCCCGCAGCTCGTCGGGCAGGTCGGCCCGGATCTTCTCCAGCATGGCGAGGAATTGCTCGCGGTCGACCATGGCGTTGCCCGAGAGGGGAACGCTCTTCGCCTCGTGCAGATGCACGATGAGATCGTCGACCGTGTCCTGGAGGTCGCTGAGCTCGGCTCGATGCTCGGGTTCGGCCTGTTCGACGACGCCATCGCCCCCCGCCCCACCGCCCTGCGGGGCCACGTCCGCCTGCTGCTCCTCGGTCATGCCAGCCGCTCCTGTAGGGCTTTCTCGACGGCGCTTGGTACCAGACCGCCGATGGAACCACCCAGTTTGGCCACTTCTTTGACGAGGGACGACGAAATGAAGCTCCATTCCGACCTGGTGGCCATGAACACGGTCTCCATCCCGGTCAGATGTCGGTTCATCTGGGACATCTGAACCTCGTACTCGTAATCGTCGACGGTGCGGAGACCTTTCACGACGACGTCTGCACCGACGTCGCCGGCGTATTCCACCAGCAAGCCGGTGAATGAGCCGACCTCCACCTCGTCGCCGAACAACTCCTCCAGCATGGCCACCCGCTCACCGACCGTGAAGAGTGACTCCTTCGACGGATTGTCGACGACCGCCACCACGACACGGTCGAAGGTCTGGATGGCTCGCTCGATCACATCGACGTGACCGTTGGTCGGTGGGTCGAAGCTCCCGGGGCAGAGTGCGGTGGTCATTGGGCTTCCGCTTCCTTTTCGTACCTGACGATTCTGGTATCCCCGTACCGTCTATCGGTGGCAACCAGCCAGTTGGCCGGCGCTGATGGCAACGTGTCGTTGTGGCGTCGGGAGAGGATCACCTCGGCGCCGACCGGGAGCAACCGATCCAGGTCTGCCAGGTCACCGCTCAGATCCGAAGACGGCATGTCCCAGGGTGGGTCGATGAACACGAGGTCGTAACTCCCCATGGCATCTGCGAGGAACCGCCTCACCTCCTCGGTGACCAGGGTCCCGCCCAGCGCCACGACGGCGATGTTCGAGCGAAGGGCGTCGATGGCGCGACCCCCATTCTCGACGAACGTCGCTTTGGCGGCGCCCCGCGACAGGGCCTCCAGGCCGAAGGAGCCGGATCCGGCATAAAGGTCGAGCACGGCCGCATCGACCACCCAGTCTCCGACCATAGAGAAAACCGCCTCACGAACCCGGTCGGTGACGGGCCGGGTCGCCGGCGTGTCCGGTGCGATGAGACGCCGACCCTTCGCCGCACCGGTGATGATCCTCATCTGTGTGGCTCAGCTCTTGAAGAGCCATTCGACCGACTCTCCGAGGAAGGCGCGGACTTCGTCGGCGAGGTCCCTGTGCTCGACCAGACCGGGGTCGCCATCGACGATGGCGAAGGCGTCCCTCCGGGCGTCGATCAGTAGCTCGAGGTCACGGAAAAGGTCGGCGATCCTCAGATCGGCCATCCCCGATTGTCGCTCACCGAACACCGTCCCCTGGCCCCTGATCCGAAGATCCTCGTTGGCCAGCTCGAACCCGTCGTTCGTCTTCACCATGGCCGTCAGCCGCTCCGCGGCATCTTCGCTTGGAGCGTCGGAGATGAGGAGGCACGTACCTGGGTGGCTCCCCCGGCCCACCCGGCCCCGCAGCTGGTGCAGCTGGCTGAGACCGAAACGGTCGGCGTCCTCGATCACCATCACGGTGGCGTTGGGCACGTCGATGCCCACTTCGATGACGGTGGTGGAGACGAGGACGTCGGTGTCACCGGCCCGAAACGCCGACATCGCAGCCTCCTTCTCTGCCGGGCGGAGCTGACCGTGGATGAGGCCGACCCTGAGCCCGGGGAGGAGCCCGGTGAGGCGGGCGTGCTCGGCCGTGGCCGAAGCCGCCTCGATCTTGGCGCTGTCCTCGACCAGGGGGCAAACCACGAAGGCCTGCCGCCCGGCGCCCACCTCCTTCTCGATCAACTCCCATGCCTTCGACTCCTCGGCGCGGCTCAACACCGCGGTCTTCACGGGGCTCCTGCCGGGTGGCATCTCGTCGAGCCCCGATATGTCGAGGTCCCCGTAGAGAGTCATCGACAGGGTCCTCGGGATCGGTGTGGCGGTCATGATGAGGAGGTCCGGCTCGATCGAATCGGCCTTCTCCTTCAAGAGCACTCTTTGTGAGACGCCGAACCGGTGCTGTTCATCCACCACCGCCAACCCGAGCCGGGCGAAGTGCACGCCCTCCTGGATCAGAGCGTGAGTGCCCACAAGGATGTCGACTTGTCCCCCGGCGACGTCGTCGAGCAGCTCGGCGCGGGAGATCTCGGGCCGGTAGTTGGTGGAGGCAGTCGAACCGGTGAGGATCCCGATGTGGACCGCCGGCCCCTCGGAGCCAAAGAGGCTGTCCATGCCCAGCTCGCTGGGTGCGCTGAACGGCTCAGGGGAGAGACCCGCCTGGGCGAGGAGGCCGGTCACCCCGAGGTAGTGCTGCTCCGCCAGCACCTCGGTAGGCGCCATGATCGCCCCCTGCCAGCCCCCTTCTACCCCATAGAGCAGGGTGGCCACCGCCACGACCGTCTTTCCGGACCCCACCTCACCATGAAGCAGTCGATGCATCGGATGGGCCTCTTGCAGGTCGGCGAGGATCTCGCCGATGACACGGCGTTGGGCCCCCGTCAGCTCGTAGGGAAGCCCGGCCACGAACCGTTCCGCCAGGTCACCGGTGGGCCGGTGGGCGAATCCTGTCGCCTCCTCGGTCTGTATTCGCTTCCGCAACGCGAGAGCGAGCTCGAGCCGTAGGAGCTCGTCGTACGCCAGACGGCGCCGCGCCGGGGGGACCTGTTGGAGATCGTCGGGGAAGTGAATCCGCCCGTATGCCTCGTCACGGGACATGAGGCCGTTCGCGGCCAGCAGGACATCCGGCAGGGGATCCGGGATGGGCCGGGACCTGGCCAGCGCGTTGGCGACTAGATCGATCAGCTCATGTGGCTTCATCTTCCCGATCTGTGAGTAGATGGGTACCACACGGCCCGTGTGCAAGGACTCGCGCTGGCTGTTGAGCACGCCGACGACGGGGTTCGACATCTGCAGACTGCCCCGATAGGAATCGATGGTCCCCGAAAACGCCGCCTCGGTTCCGGGCGGTAGCTGTTTCGCCCGGAACGGCTGGTTGAACCACACGACCTTCAGCGTTGCGGTGTCGTCGGAGATCTTGGCCTCTGTGATGGTGAGCTTGGCCCTCGGCCTCCGGGTAGCGATCGACTTGACCTCCGCGACGATCGTCACCTCCGTGCCCAGTGGGACGCGGTCGAGCCGAGGGCGATCGGATCGGTCGACGTAGGTACGGGGGAGGTGATGGAGTAGGTCGGCCACCGTTTCGATGCCACCGCCAGTGAGCGCCCTGCGCCGATCGGAGCCGATCCCTTTCACCTCCGTGACCGAGACCTCGGTGAGGCGGGTCAGAGTGGCCATGTCTGCGCGGGCAGGAGAACGATCGCCACAACGCAACGGTACAAGCGGACTGTGACTTGGCCCGTATCGTGATTATCCTTCGGGTCGGTCGAAGCGGGCCAACGGCCCGTCTACCCTTCCAGGCCTCCAGGAGTCTTCGAGATGTCTTATCGCTGTGAGATCTGCGGCAAGGAGCCGAGCTACGGGAAGACCGTGAGCTTCTCCCACAAGCGCAACAATCGCCGCTGGCTGCCCAACATCCAGAGGGTGAGGGTGCGTCATGGCTCGAACACACGCCGAGCCCGCGTCTGCACCTCCTGCATCCGCGCCGGCAAGATCGAGAAGGCCTGAGCATGCCCCAGGGCGTGGTCAAGACCTACGACCCTGTGACCGGTGCCGGCATCGTCGTCCGCGAAGACGACCGATCCGAAGTCTTTCTCCGCCCCGGCTCCCTCAAGGGCTCCATCTTTCGGACCTTGCGCCAGGGGCAACGACTCGTCTTCGAGACGGTGGAAGAGGACGGGGCCTCCTACGTGACCTCGGTCGGGGTGGGGCAAGAGGGGTACTGAGCTCAGAACCGGAAGCGGGTCTGGCTGTACGTCTCGCCCTTGCCGAAGACCAGAACCTTCGTCGCGAAGAGAGCGAACACATGGGCCATCGGCCCGGTCCCGGCGTCATCTTCCTGCCCCGGGTCCCGGAATCCTCCCTCCACCACCTCGAACTGCCATTCGAGCTTGGCCAGCCACCCCTCGGCGAGACGTCGCAGCATGTCCTCGTCGGTCACATGCCCGGCGCGCCGCTCGACGACCACGTCCATGCCGGACCGGAACGAACTGGTCCCGGTCGTGAGTATGCAGCGGGGCTCCCCGGCCAGGTTCTTCGCTTTCTGCTCCCCGGGCCCGGTGCAGAAATAGAGCATCCCCCCAATCGAATCGTCGCCATGCCAGATGGCCGGGAGCGGGCTGACATGGGGCCGCCCGTCGGAGCGGGTGGTTGACAACCAGAACATCTCCGACTCTTCGAGGACTTCTATCACCTGGGCCCAATCGGCCGCAACGGCTCCCTCGCTGCTGAACCGGTCGTCCAACTCCCCGATCGGCTCCAATGCCATGGCTTCCGACCCTAGCCCGGCCCCATGGCCCACGATCAGCGGTCGTTCACTAGGGTCACGCCGACCCGAGACCCTAAGGAGGCTCATTTGGTCCAGGCGTATGTCCTGATCCAGACCGAGGTCGGCAAGGCGGCCCTGGTCGCAGAGGAAGTGCGTGACATCCCCGGTGTCGACTCGGCGGACGACGTGACCGGCCCCTATGACGTGATCGTCAAGGCCACGAGCGACGACGTCGACTCGCTGGGAAAGCTGGTCGTAGCCAAGATCCAGGCGATCGACGGAATCACCCGCACCCTCACCTGCCCGGTGGTGCACCTCTGATTCGGAGAAGAGCCGACTGAGAAGGGACCGGCGGCCGCCGGTCCTTTCTGATCAACCGAGCTTGGAAGCAATGGCCCCCGCGCTGCGCAGCGCGGTCCCATCGCTGCCTGCGACCGAAAATCTCCTGACCGGTCCCGAGCGCGCCTCGTCCACCATGTCCCTGAACAGCTGTTCGCGACTGATCGGGGGATCGATCCACAGGTACGCCGCCATCGAGCCAGGGATGGTGTTCACCTCGTTGACCACGACTTCGCCGTCCCGCTCCAAATAGTCGATTCGGGCGATGCCCCGCAGCCCCGCTGCCTCGGTCACCCGGGCGGAGAGACGCCGGACCTGCTCCTCGACACCCGGATCGAGTGTCGCCGGCAGCTCCCTACCCGCGCTCACCTCCCCACCCCAGGCCAGGTACTTCTGGTCGTACGAATAGATCCCTTCCGCGGCCCGCGCCGGCGCCTCGATCGCCGAGAGCTCCCATTTCGGATGCGTCCGAACAGCCACCTGGAGGTCACGGCTGCCGACCAGGAAGGGCTCGACCACCGCACCCTGGTCGAAGAACGACGAGCCACGTTTCAGGGCCAGGACGGTTGGCCAGTCCTCGGCCAACTCGATCCCGATCGAAGACCCTCCGAACCTCGGCTTGACGATGAACGGCCCCTCGAAGTCGGGGATGGGCTCCTCGCCCGAGGAGACGATGGCCCGTGGCAGGGTGGGCAGACCCGCCGCCGCCATCGCCGCGCCAAATGCGAGCTTGTCCATGCCGAGCGCCGAGGACGCCTGACCTGGCCCGGTGTACCGGAGCCCGACCAGATCGAGCAGACCCTGCAGCGTCCCGTCTTCGCCCGGCCCACCGTGACAGGCGATTACGACCACTTCGATGTCCAGCGGCTTCCTCTTGGTCAGCAGGCCCTGGCCGGGAGCAGCGACGAAGCTCAGCTCGCGTGACCGACGCGGGACACCGTCGGCGAAATCGGCCGCCTCCAGATTCGACTCCACTTCGAACCAGTCCCCGGTCTTCGACCAGTAGACGCCGTGGACCTCCCCCAGGGCCCTGGTGACCTGGAGACCGGTGAGGATGGAGATGTCGTGCTCGTCGGAGGGACCGCCGAATATCACCGCCGGCTTCGCCATTGGGCTCCTCAGGGGTAGTGGTCGGGAAGATCGTTCTCGTAGAGGACGGCATCCCCGGGGCCGAGATGGTCCCGAACCCAGTCCACCGCCTCCTGCCGAGACGAGACGACGGTAACCGACGCCTGACCCTTCCCGGAGCCTTCCAGGAGCGCCCCCCGGTTGGTCCTGCCCACGATCACGAGATCGTCGGCACGTATCGAGGAGTCGGCAGCGAAGCTGACATTCTCCTCATGCTGCCGTGGGCCCAGCTCGACCATGCCGGGGGTGACCACGACCTTGCGCCCCCCATCCACCGATCTCTCCAGCAGACCGAGGGCCGCACGGGCCCCGGCCGGGTTCGAGTTGAAGGTGTCGTCGATCACGGTGAACCCTCGCTCGGAGATCGAAACGGTCTGTCGGTGCTCGGGTCGGGGCAGTCCACCCAGCCGCGATGTCATCTCGGACGGGTCGACGCCGAGAGCCAGCCCGACGCCGATCGCGGTGGCGAGGTTGACCCCAAAGACGTCGGAGGGCACTTCACCCACCTCTGTCCCGTCGACGCGGACCACACCGGATCGCACCGAGACCCGAGCAGCGGAGCCCTCACCCGACACGGTTATGACCTCCATTTTCTCGGCGCGATCCTCCGCCAGCCGGGCCAAAAGCGGATGATCGACCGAGATGACTCCCACTCCTGCCCGGTCGAGGATCTCCGCCTTGGCCGTCACGATCCGCTCCTCGTCACGAAACCGCTCCAGATGCACCGGCCCGATGGCGACCATGGCGGCGACATCGGGCCGTATCCATCGTGTCAGCTCCTCGATCTCCCCGGGCCCGTAGGTCCCCATCTCGGCCACGAATACCTCGGTCCCGGGGAGGAGATGCTCGTTGATGGCCCGGGCCAGCCCCATTCGGTTGTTGAACGACGCCGGGCTGGCGACCCCCCGGAATCTCCCAGCCAGAAGATGGGCGACGTACGGTTTGGTCGTGGTCTTCCCGTATGAGCCGGTGATGGCCACCACCTTCGCCCCGGACGTCTTGAGTCGGGTGGCGGCCTGATCCACCCATCGGTTGCCCAGCATTCGCTCGACTGGGCCCATCGCGAGCAGGGCAAGATCG
>JBMDXS010000014.1:0-2932 GCA_048595045.1 Acidimicrobiia bacterium | reverse complement strand
GCCGTCCGGGGACCATGACGGGTTACCACCCTCGGTGACGAGGGTCGGCGCGGAACCACCCATCTCGAACACGTAGATCCCGGTAACCCCCTCTTCGTCATCTGCCGTCAGGAGAACCGAGTTCCCGTCCGGTGACCAGGCGGGGTCGTTCCCCTCGACGATCAGCGTGGCCTCACCACCCCCGCTGGAGATTCTGAAGATGGAAGGCTCGGGAGCTGGACCCCGGAAGAAGAAGAAATAGACCGCGGCGGCCACGCCGACCACGACCAGCAGCAGCAGAAAACGCTGCCAAAGGGAAGTCCTGCCCCACCAACTTGTTCTCGATGTCATGCGGGGCGACATATTAGGGCCTCGCTTGGGCTGGAAAACCGGGGGGATTCACCCACGTAACTGGCTGTTTTGCTCGCTGTTACCGTGCCCAGGTGCAGCCGGTGGTCCCGATGTTCGTCAGCAGCGGACGCTCGGGATTGACCCTTCTCGGCATGATCTTCGGCTCACATCCCGATCTGGCCGTGGCTCATGAGCCCCGATTCCTCGCCTCCGTGATCCCCAAGCGAGCCCGCTACGAGAGAGGGGACGGGCTCGACTTCGATCGATTCGTCTCCGACCTCTACTCGGTGGGCAATTACAGACGTCTGGGCATCCCAAGAGAGCAGGTTCGGGCCGCCCTCGACTTGCGCCAGGTGACGACCTTCGCCGACGCGATAAGGGTGGTTTTCGAGCTTTACGCCACCGACCGGGGAAAGCCACGCTACGGGGACAAGACACCGCTTTATATCACCTTCATCGAGCCGATCGCCGAGCTCCTCCCCGAGACCCGCTTCGTCCATCTGGTCAGGGACGGTCGGGACGTCACGCTCGCCTATCTGGAGCGCGACAAGGGGCCGGCCAGCGTCGCCGAAGGGGCCTTTCACTGGCGGTTGAGGGTGACCAGAGGCCGTGAATCGGGGCTGCGGATCGGGGACGACCGATATCGCGAGGTTCGCTACGAGGACTTGGTCGGCGATCCGGAGGGCACGGTTCGGGCAATCTGCGCCTTTCTCGGCCTCGAGTTCGACCCGGTCATGCTCGACTACCAAGGCACCTCGGAGAGGTTTCTCGCCGAGGCGAAGAACCCGGACGACCACCAGCATCTCACCATGCCGCCGACCAAAGGCCTGATCGATTGGCGCACCTCGATGAGACCTGACGATCTGGCGCTCTTCGAGGCGATCGCCGGCGAGGCGCTCGACGAGTTCGGATACCCACGGTCAGGAGTGAAACCGGCCTCCCGCCCAAAGGTGTGGTGGGAATGGCTCCGCTGGCAGACGGGCCGGGTCTTGTGGCGCGCTCGGTGGAGACTGTTTGGCAAGCCCTCTGGAGGGGTCGCGGAGGGGTAGGGAGGGTCGGAGGGCTAAATTGCGCCGTCCCCCCGCCAGAGGATCGGACATCACTCCTGAGAAACCCTCGTCCCCGAACCGACAGAACACCATCATCTATGTCCTCGCCGGGGTCGGAATCCTCCTGGCGGGACTGGTAGCCGGACTGCTGGTTGCCCGGGACGACACGCCGGTGACCACCACGCCGTCCACAGTTGCCACGACTGCGCCACCGACCACCCCACGCCCGCCGACGACGACGACCGTCCCACCGACCACCACCACCAGCCAACCGCCCGTCGAGGAGGTGGTCGTGGTCGCCTCGGGGGACACCATGGTCGACAACGAGAACCCCGACACCAATTTCGGCTCCGAGCCCATTCTCGAGATCGAGCTCGACGGCGCCGATACCCGGCGTGCCCTCATCGGCTTCGACGTGACCGAGATCCCCGAAGGCCGGTCGGTGGCGTCGGCCAGGCTGCAGGTGTTCCAGATCGACGCTTCAGAGGAAGGAGCGTTGGTCAGCCTCGTCGATGGGGAATGGACCGAGACCGAAACCACCTGGTCCTCGGCGCCTCCGGTCGGGGCTTCGTTGACTCCCCTCGCCGGTGGCCTCGGCGGGACCCTGGTCGAGGTCGATGTGACCGCAGCTGTCACCGGCAACGGACCGGTTTCCTTCTATCTCACCACAGAGTCCGAGGACGGGCTCGACTTCGAATCCAGGGAGGGGGCCAGCGCCCCGACCCTCGTGGTCACGCTGGCCGCAGACGGTGATGGGGCGACGACGCAGAGAACAGTCTTGGTTGGCGCCGGGGACATCGCAAGCTGTGACAGCGATGGGGACGAGACGACTGCAGCACTGTTGGATCAGGTCGTCGCCGAAGCCGATCAGGCGGTCGTCTTCACAGCCGGCGACAACGCTTACGAGGACGGCTCGTCCGAGAGCTACGCCAACTGCTATGACCCGTCATGGGGCAGGCACAAGGACATCACCCGACCCGCGGTCGGCTCCCGTGAGTACCGGACCCCGGGGGCAGCCGGCTACTTCGGGTATTTCGGCGAGGCGGCAGGCAACCCGGCCGAGGGCTACTACAGCTACAACTTCGGTGGCTGGCACATCGTGGTGGTCAATTCGAACTGCACAGAGATCGGGGGTTGTGAGGCGGGGTCGCTCCAGGAGCAGTGGGTCCGACAGGATCTCGAGGCGCAGTCCGCGGCGTGCACACTGGCCTACTGGCACCAGCCTCTGTTCAGCTCCCGCTCGGGGGGCACGAATCCCGAAATGCTCCCCATCGTCCAGGCACTCGACGAAGCCGAAGCCGACGTGATCATCAGCGGCAACGACCACTTCTACGAGCGATTCCTGCCCCAGGAGCCCGAGGGTGACGAAGACGAGGACGGCGTAGTCCAGTTCACCGTCGGGACCGGGGGTCGCTCGCTCGACGAGTTCCTCGGCCCCTCGCCGAACAGCGCCACCAGGTACAACGAGTCGTTCGGGGTGCTGGCCCTCAGCTTGCACACGAGCGGTTACGACTTCGAATATCTGACTCCGCCGGGCACCCCGTTCTCGGATA
>JBMDXS010000139.1:0-11332 GCA_048595045.1 Acidimicrobiia bacterium | reverse complement strand
CAGCGTCTCGGCATCCCCCATGTCTCGACCGGCGACATGTTCCGCCATCACGTCTCCGCCGGCACCGAGCTGGGCCTGCGGGTGGACTCCATCATGAAGGCGGGCGACTACGTGCCCGACGAGATCACCGTCGAGATGCTCAGGGAACGGATCGCCGAGCCTGACGCGGTCGGCGGGTTCATCCTCGATGGCTTCCCCCGCACCGCCGGACAGGTCGAGGCCCTCGACGGGCTGATCGGGGGCCAGGGCCTCGATTCGGTCGTGGTCTTCGAGGTGGGTGAAGATGAGCTCGTGGAGCGGATGCTGGGCAGGGGTCGCCCCGACGACACCGAGGACACGATACGAAACCGCTTCAAGGTCTACCAGGAGCAGACCGAGCCGCTACTCGAGATCTACCGAGAGCGAGGCCTCCTGGTACCCGTCGACGGCGTGGCGCCCATCGAAGTGGTCACAGAACGGATCCTCGCTGCGCTGGGGCAGTCATGATCACCATCAAGTCGAAGCGTGAATTCGCCAAGATGGCAATCGCGGGCGCCACCGTCGCCGCTGTCCACGAGGCGGTCCGCAAGGCTGCAGCACCCGGCGTCTCCCTAATGGCACTCGAGGAGATATCTGCCCGGATCATCTCCGAGCGTGGGTGCACTTCCTCTTTCCTCGGATATCACGGAACCTATCCCGCCACACTTTGCCTCTCTCCGAACGACGTGATCGTTCACGGGATCCCATCGGAACGCCGCCTCGAGGAGGGGGACATCCTCTCGGTCGATGCCGGCGCCATTTTCGAGGGATTCCACGGCGATGCTGCCTTCACCATGGCGATCGGCGAGGTGAGCCCCGAGGCGCAACGTCTCATCGACGTCACCGAGGAGGCGTTGTGGGCCGGAGTCCGACAGGTGCGCAAGGGGGGCCATCTCGGCGACATCGGCGCCTCGGTGGCAGCCATCGGCGAGGCCGGCGGCTACGGGGTGGTCGAGGAGTACGTCGGGCACGGCATCGGCAGGCAGATGCACGAGGAGCCCCAGGTCCCCAACTACGGGAAGCCGGGGCAGGGTCTGAGGCTCCGCAGCGGCATGGCACTCTGCATCGAGCCCATGTTCAACGTCGGGTCCCGTCACACTTCGGTCGACCCCGACGGATGGACCGTCCGCACCGCCGACGGTTCCCTGTCGGCCCATTGGGAGCACACCGTATGCCTGACACCCGATGGCCCCCATGTGTTCACGGCCGGTGAGGAGCCGGTCCCGGTGGAATTTGAGCAAAGTGCAGCCCATAGGTAATATTTCCATGTGTTGCGGCGCTTCAACGCGCCGTTCAGCGCGTATTCAGGCCAGGACGCACTCGTCCCCTAACCCTCGAGACCCTCGAGTCATCTGCCCGGGTCCGTTGATGATGGCCTGACGAGCTTTTGGAGAAGATGATGAAAGTAAGGCCTTCCACCAAGAAGATGTGTGAGAAATGTCGGATCATCAGACGTCGTGGCCGCGTGTGGGTGATCTGCAGCAACCCCCGTCACAAGCAACGGCAAGGATGATCTGAGTGGCACGTATCGCAGGCGTCGACCTCCCCAGGGACAAGAGACTCGAGATCGGGCTGACCTATATCTACGGGATCGGGCTCACCCGAGCCCAGCAGGTGTGCGCCGAGACCGGTGTCGACCCCGACACCCGGGTCCGACAGCTCACCGATGACGAGGTCACCCGCATTCGCCGCTTCATCGAGGCCAACTTCGAGGTCGAGGGTGACCTCAGGCGGGAAGTCCAGCAGAACATCAAGCGAAAGATCGAGATCGGCAGCTATCAGGGGATCCGCCACCGTCGCGGCCTCCCGGTGCGCGGCCAGCGCACCCACACCAACGCCCGCACCCGCAAGGGGCGTCGTGTGGCCATCGCCGGCAAGAAGAAGGTCACGAAGTAGGAGTATCGAACAGGGTGGCTAAGCAGCAAGGCGCCAAACGGGTCCGTCGTCGGGAGCGAAGGAACATCTCCCACGGTCAGGCTCACATCAAGGCGAGTTTCAACAACACGATCATCTCGATCACCGACCAGACCGGTGGCACCGTCGCCTGGACCTCGGGCGGCTCGGTCGGGTTCAAGGGCTCGCGCAAGTCGACGCCCTACGCAGCCCAGGTGGCGGCGGAGGAGGCGGCCCGCCGAGCCGGCGAGCACGGGATCCGCAAGCTCGACGTGATCGTCAGTGGCACCGGATCCGGTCGAGACACCGCGGTCAGGACGTTGCAGAACATGGGTATGGAGGTCACCTGGATCCGTGACGTGACCCCGATTCCGCACAACGGTTGCCGGCCCAAGAAGAGACGGAGAGGCTGATGGCTCGTTACACCGGCCCCCGTCACAAGGCGTGCCGACGCGCCCGTACCCCGCTTTGCCAGTCCAAGCGGTGCCCCGTCGACCGCCGCCCGTACCCGCCCGGTCAGCATGGCCGCGGACGTATCCGTGAGAGTGACTACCTCGTCCAGCTCCGCGAGAAGCAGAAGCTCCGCACCATGTATGGCGTCCTCGAGAAGCAGTTTCGTCGTTACTACCAGGAGGCGGCTCGGCGCCCCGGGATCACGGGCGACAACCTGCTCCAACTTCTCGAGCAGCGGCTCGACAACGTCGTATGGCGCGCAGGTCTCGCCGCCACCCGTCCCCAGGCCCGCCAGCTCGTCAACCACGGGCATTTCCAGGTGAACGGGAAGAAGGTGGACATCCCCTCGTATCAGGTGCGCCCCGGCGACGTGGTCACCCTGAAGGACAAGAGCAGGGATGCAATCGTCATTCAGCACGCCGTCGACACTCAGGGACGCGAGGCTCCGGCCTGGCTCCGTGCCGATCTCGGCGAGCGGAAGGTGGATGTGGTCGATCACCCGAGGAGGGACCAGATCGACACCGCCATCAATGAGCAGTTGATCGTCGAGCTCTACTCGAAGTGAGGTAATGCCTTGTTGATCGTTCAGCGCCCCCAGATCGAAGAGGAGACGATCTCCGACATCAGGTCGAGAATCATCGTCGAGCCCCTCGAGCCTGGCTTCGGATACACCCTCGGCAACACCCTGCGCCGCACCCTGCTGTCGCGCATTCCGGGTGCCGCCGTCACCTCGATCCAGATCGAGGGAGTCGAGCACGAGTTCTCCACCATCACCGGTGTCGTCGAGGACGTGGTCGACATCATCCTCAACATCAAGCGAATCGTGGTCCGTCTCGAGGACACCGACACCCAGACGCTCTATCTGTCGGCCAAGGGCGCCGGTGAGGTCAAGGCCGGGGACATCAAGCTCCCCGCCGGCGTCGAGATCGTCAACCCCGATCTTCACATCGCAACCCTCAGCGCAAGTGGGCGTCTCGAGATGGAGATGACCGTCGCCCCCGGTGTCGGCTACCGCACCGCTGACGGGAACAAGGGGTCCAGCTCGGTCATCGGGGTCATCCCGGTCGACTCGATCTTCTCCCCGGTCCGCAAGGTCTCCTACAAAGTGGAGAACACCCAGGTCGGCCAGATGACCAACTTCGACCGGTTGGTGATCGACATCGAGACCAACGGCGCCATCGAGCCCGGTGAGGCGGTGTCCTCGGCCGGCAAGACCCTGCGTGAGCTGATGGGCCTGTTCGCCGACATCGGTGAGGGTCAGGGTCTCGAGCTGGGCGAGGTCCAGCCTGAGTTCTCCGGTTCCCCCGACCTCGAGCTGCCCATCGAGGCACTCGACCTGTCGGAGCGTCCCCGCAACTGTCTGCGCCGTGCCCAGATCAAGACTGTCGGCGAACTGGTGGAGCGGACTTCCGATGATCTGCTCAACATCACGAACTTCGGTCAGAAGAGCCTCGAAGAGGTGACTGCCAAGCTCGACGAGCTCGGGCTGAGCCTGGCCGACGCCGGAAGCAACTCCTGATGCCACGCCCCCGGAAGGGCCCTCGCTTCGGGGGCTCGCCCTCGCATGATCGGAAGATCATGGCCAACCTGGCCATCGAGCTGTTCCTTCACGAGAAGGTGACCACCACCCTGCCCCGGGCCCAGGCGGTGCGTCCCCTGGCCGAGAAGCTGATCACCAAGGCCCGCAAGGGCGACCTTCACGCCAAGCGGACGGTCATGAGGACCATCCCCAATCGTGAGGCGGTGGTCAAGCTCTTCGATGACGTGGCTCCCCGTTATGCCGACCGCCCCGGCGGCTACACCCGCATCACCAAACTCGGCCCCCGCCGTGGCGACGGGGCCGAGGAAGCGGTCATCGAACTGGTCTGATAGCGCCGTCTTCTCTCACGAAGGGGAGTGGCATCGAAGGCGGTGGGGGAATCCCGATCAGGCGACGAAGCCGACCAGCAGGCCGGCAACGAAGACGCCGCCACCGCCCAGGACCACCTGGATCGGGGTCACCTTGTGATGGAGGATCCGATGGGCGATGACACTGTCCAGCATGGTCACCCCGCCTATGAGCAGTGCGATCACGCCGGCGATCAGCAGCAGGTTCGAGACCAGCTCGGCGAACACCACACAGAACGCGATGAGACCGATCGCCGCGGCCACACCCCAACGGCTGAACACCCAATCGGGTGTCTTGTCTGGAAAGCGATCCTTGGCCTGGGCCAAGAGCTGGTCGATACGGGATTCACCCCTGGGCTTGGCCGGCTGCGGGGCGGCGGGGACAGGCCGGCTTGGCAGCGACGGCGACTTCTCGGTCTTGGGAGAGCGCTTGGCTCGAGCAAGGCGCTTCGGCTTCGGGGCGTAGAAGGCAGCCGCCTGGGAGAAGGCCTCCCGGTCCGGGATGTCGAGGAGAAGTACCTCGCCCTCGGCCTTGACCCGGATCCCTTCCGGGACCTGGGCGATATCGATCGTGTCCATCGACCAGTCACCGATGGCGTGATCACCGGACGAGATCTGGAGACGGCCATCGCGTAGCAGGACCGTCGCAGGCAGCGGCTTACTGTCACCGGGCAACCGCAACGAGCCCTGGAACTGTCCCATCGCCCATTTATCGGCCGGATCGGTCCGGGTATGAGGGAATTTCTCGCACCGGGGCGAAGCCGATCTCCGGGTACCCTGAGACCGTTGAGCCAACCCAGCTATCTCGATTTCACGAGTGACGAATGGGCCGCCCTCCGGGCCAACACCCCCCTGACCCTCAGCGAATCAGACGTGGAGAAGATCCGGGGGATCAACGTCAATCTCGACGTCGACATGGTCGAGCACAGCTTCCTGCCACTGTCCAGGTTGCTCAACCTGCACTTCCAGGGAAGCCACCAGCTCGCCACCGTCACGGACACGTTCCTCGGCACGCCACCCCAACCCCGTCCTTTCGTCCTGGGTGTCGCCGGCTCTGTGGCAGTGGGCAAGTCGACGATCTCCCGTGTCCTTCAGGAGCTGCTTGCTCGTTGGCCACACCATCCCCGTGTCGAGCTGGTGACCACCGATGGCTTTCTCTATCCGAACGCCGTCCTCGAGGAACGGGGCCTAATGGAGCGCAAGGGCTTTCCCGAGAGCTATGACCGCCGCGCCCTCCTCGAGTTCGTGGCCCGGGCCAAGGCCGGGGCCGAGCACCTCGAGGTGCCGGTCTACTCACACTTCGCCTACGACGTTCTGGCCGGGGAGAGCCGCGTCATCAGCCGCCCCGACATCCTCATACTGGAGGGTCTGAACGTCCTCCAGGCGGGAGGGGTCGGGGCATTCGTCAGCGATTACTTCAACTTCTCGATCTTCGTCGACGCCGATCCCGAGGCCGTTCGCCGCTGGTACATCGAGCGATTCGTCACCCTGCGTGATACCGCCTTCACACAACCCGACGCCTATTTCCACCGATATGCCGAGCTGTCAGATGAGGAGGCGGTGGCGGTGGCGTCCGGCATCTGGGCCAGGATCAACGAGGTCAACCTGTTCGAGAACATCCTCCCCACCCGGGAGCGGGCCAGCCTGATCTTGAGGAAGGCGCCCGATCACTCCATCGAGCGGGTCCGTCTTCGCCGCTGACTTCCTGGGCCGGCCGGCGTGTCTGACCGGATCGGGCACTACCCTCGCCCGACCGTGAGCAAGATGTTCAGCCGGGCCGGCCGGGCCTCGATCCTCGATCGCAAACCGTTCACCGAGGCCTACTTCGACGGAGACTCCGCGGCAGATGCAGCCATCCTGGTGGCACTCGTGGCGGCGGTCACCTATGTGGGCACGATCCTGCTCCGAGGAGGAATTCAGGCCTTTTCCCTACCGGGCCTCTTCGAGTACGTGATCAGCGGTGTGGTCTCCTGGCTGATCCTGGGATTCGCATCATGGTTCGCCGCCACCAGGCTGTTCCAGTCGACCGGCCGGCCACAGACATTCATCGCCCTACAGGGTCTCGCCGTCCTGCCGCTGGTCCTGGAATTGTTCGGCCGGATCGGCGGCGCCATCGGCCTGATCTGGTATCTGCTGGTGCTGGTCGTGGCCACCCGTGAGGCGGCTTCGATCGAGACACGGAATGCTGCGGTGTCGGTGTTGATCGGCTTTGCCATCGCCGCCATCTTCCGTACCCTGCTCGGTGTCCCCTTCGCCGTGTTCTCCGCCCTCACTGGATGACCACCTTGCGGCTCGACCTGGCCTACGACGGCTCGGGTTTCAGGGGTTACGCGGCACAGGCCGATTCCAGCATCCGGACCGTCCAGGGTGAGCTGGAGGCCGCGCTGAAGACTCTGCTCGGGTCCGCCTACGAGACGGCGGTCGCCGGGCGCACCGACGCAGGGGTCCACGCCCGCGGGCAGGTGGTCTCGCTGCGGGTCCCCGAGGAGATCGACGTCGGGCGGCTGCAGCGCTCGTTGAACGGGATCCTCGGCCCGGAGATATCGGTGATGACGGTGAGCACCGTCGATGACGATTTCCACGCCCGGTTCTCTGCGCTCTGGCGAAAGTACCGCTACACGCTGTCCCTTGGCCCGGCGCCCGATCCCCTACGACGCGGTCATCAGTGGCACGTCGGGCCCGGCCTCGACATAACTGCGATGGAGCAGACCGCCGCCCACTTTCCGGGTGAGCAGGACTTCGGTGCCTTCTGCCGGTCTGTCGAGGGAAACACCAACGTGCGAAAAGTCGAGGAGGCGTCTTGGGAAGAGGAGGGGGCTTTGCTCCACTTCTGGATCCGGGCCAACGCGTTTTGTCAGCAGATGGTGCGGTCCCTGGTCGGTCTCTGTTACGACGTAGGCCGCGGATTCACTCCGGTCGGGTCGGTGGCCGAGATCATCGCCTCACGTGACCGGGGCCGGGTGGTGACGGTGGCCCCACCTCACGGGCTCGTCCTCTGGGAGGTCGGTTACTGACCCGGTGAGCCGGGCATTGCCCGGGTAGGGGGGAGGACGCCCTCACTCCCCCCTACCCTCAGGGGATCCGGTACTGGACCTTGCCGCCTCTGATGAATCTCTCCCCGATCGAGGCCAGCCCACGCACCAGCGCATCGAGCGGTGATCCCGAAGTCGTGGATACCGGCCCGGTGCTACGTGGCGCCCCCCTCTTGCGGCCGGCGGGAATAGCCTTGCTCAGGTTCGTCCGGGGTTGATGCATTCTGTTTCCTCCACATCGGCGTGAGACCTCACGTCCACGCCTGATGTGGCCATGGTGCCGCCGGCGGGCGGTCCCGAACATGGGGATGCGTCCCCTGGGGGTGATCCCCCACGACGGGCGGTATCAGCCCCGGTAGGGCTCCAGGGCGGCCTCGATCCGTGCCGCGTGATCGGCGTCGCGGGTCTCCACCGAGATCGCGATCTCGACCCAGCCGAAGGGGAGCCCGAATCCCTCACGATGGTGCTCGACCAGGAGGACGTTGCCCCCTTGGCCGGCGATGGTCTGCAACACCGCAGCCAGGTTGCCCGGTTGATCGGGGACCAGGACGGTGTACTCGGCGAAGCGGCCCGATGCCTCCAGCCCGTGCCGTACCGCCTTGCCCAGCAGCATCAGGTCGATGTTGCCGCCGGAGAGGACGATGCAGATCGGGTCGGGCGCGTCGTCGGGGATGCGCTTCTCCATGAGCGCCGCCACACCAACCGCGCCTGCGGGCTCCACCAGGATCTTGGAGCGATCGAGGATGTAGGCCAGGGCGGCCGTGGTCTCGGCGTCATTGACGACGACCACGTCGTCGACCTGGGCTTCGGTGATCTCCCAGACGAGATCGGATGGGACCGACACGGCGATCCCGTCGGCCACCGTCGGGACACCGCGGGGGAAGTCGGTGACCAGCGCGCCCCGTCTCCGGCTTTCGGCATAGACCGCCGCGGCCTCGATCTCGACTCCGACCACCTTTATCGAGGGCCGGAGCGTCTTGAGGGCCAGCGCGGTCCCGGCGAGGAGGCCGCCCCCGCCGGTGGGGATCACGACGGTGCCGACGTCGGGGAGCTGGTTCAGTATCTCTAGCCCGAGAGTGCCCTGGCCGGCGACGATGAGAGGGTCGTCGTAGGGATGGACGAAGTGGGCTTTGGTGGTGTGCGAGTGTGCGACCGCCGCCTCGACCGCATCGGCCAGCGAGAAGCCGACCAGCCGCACCTCCGCTCCGTAGTCCTCGGTCGCCTTGATCTTGGGGATCGGAGCGTTCTCGGGCATGAAGATGGTGCACGCCGACCCGGTGAACGAGGCGGCCAGGGCGACACCCTGGGCGTGGTTGCCCGCCGAGGCCGCAACCACGGGCTCGCCCTCGAGCCGGGTCAGCACGTTGAGGGCGCCCCGGATCTTGAACGACCCGGCCCGCTGCATGCATTCGGCCTTGAGGTGGACATCACGGCCGGTTATCCGGCTGAAGGACTGCGACCAGACGAGTGGCGTCTCCAGGACGTGCCCCTCGAACCTGGCCTGCGCCTCCTCGATGTCGTTCAGGGTTATCACGCGTTTGGCCTAGAAGTGGTAGTCGGCGTAGCATATGTCCGCTTCCTCGTCGGGAGCCGTTTCCCCAAACGTTCCCCGGTATCTTCAACCTGCCGAGGATTACCTCATGACCATGAACAAGACCTACTCGCCCAAGCCGGGCGACATCGAGCGCGCCTGGTTGGTAGTCGACGCCACCGACCTCCCGCTCGGTCGGCTTGCCTCCGAGATCGCCACGTTGCTTCGTGGCAAGCACAAGCCCACCTACGCCCCTCATCTCGACGGAGGGGACTTCGTCGTCGTCGTCAACGCGGAGAAGGTGGCGGTGACCTCCGACAAGAGCCAGACCAAGATCTACTATCGCCACTCCGGCTATCCGGGTGGGATCAAGGCCGAGACCTTCGACAGCCTGCGTGAGAGACGACCCGAAGCGATCATCGAGCGGGCCGTGCGCGGCATGCTGCCCAAGAACAAGCTGGGCCGTCACATGGCTCGCAAGCTCAAGGTCTACGCCGGGCCCGATCACCCTCATGCCGCCCAGAAGCCGCAGGCTCTGGAGCTCGACATCCGAAAGGTGGAAATCTGATGGTCAAGCCCCTCGTCCAGGCCACCGGGCGCCGCAAGTCGTCGGTTGCCCGGGTCCGTCTCATCGACGGCTCCGGCCAGGTGACCCTCAACGGTCGCCAGCTCGAGGACTATTTCCCAACCATGGCCACCCGTCTGCGGGTCATGGAACCGCTCCAGATCACTCAGACCCAGGGGCGCTACGACGTCGACGCCACCCTCGAGGGCGGCGGTCAGACCGGTCAGGCCGACGCCCTTCGTCTTGGCATCGCCAGGGCCCTCATCGAGCTGGATGAGGAGCTCCGGGGCACATTGAAGAAGGCCGGGCTGCTCACCCGTGACGCCCGAGTCGTCGAGCGGAAGAAATACGGCCTGCGCAAGGCCCGTCGGGCCCCGCAGTACACCAAGCGCTGACCTTGGCGGACCTCCGCCGACTCCTCGACGAGGGTAAGCCGATCTTCGGCACCGACGGCGTCCGTGGCGTCGCCGGCTCCGAGCTCACCGCAGAGCTGGCTCTTGCCATCGGCCGGGCCGCCGGCTCCCACCTGCGAGGGGGCCCGGTGCTGATAGGCAGGGACACACGTCGTTCGGGGGAGATGTTGTCCTCGGCCCTGCAGTCGGGGTTCCAATCGGTGGGGATCGACACGGTCGACGTGGGGATCCTGCCCAGCGGCGGAATCAGCTACCTGACCTCGTCCTCGGGGGCGACAATGGGGGCGATCGTCTCCGCCTCCCACAACCCGGCCGAGGACAACGGGATCAAGCTCCTTTCCTCCCGCGGCACCAAGCTGGCCGACGACGTGGAGCGTGAGCTCGAGGAGCGGCTCCGAGCATCCGGGTCTCGGGCCAAGGTCGGTCCCGACGTGGGCACCCGCTTCATCGACGGCGATGCCCTCGAGCGGTACGTCGACCATTTGGCATCGGTTTCCAGGTACAACCTGAGCGGGCTGCAGATCGCCCTCGATTGCGCTCACGGGGCGGCGTTCAAGGCGGCGCCGATGTTGTTCCAGAGACTCAAGGCCGACGTGGTGACCCATGCAGCCGCCCCCGATGGCACCAACATCAACGCCGGCTGGGGAGCCACTCATCCAGAACGGCTCGCCGCGGAGGCCGGCGGGCGCATCGGCCTCTCCTTCGATGGCGACGCAGACCGTCTCATCGCCATCGACGAGGATGGAAAGGTGGCCAACGGCGACGTGATCCTGGCCATCGTCGCCCGGCACATGAAGACCCAGGGCCAGCTGAAGAACAACAGAGTGGTCGCCACGGTCATGTCCAACCTGGGGTTTCGTAAGTCGATGGCCGAGGCCGGGATCGACCTCACGGAGACCAGGGTCGGCGACCGATACGTCCTGGAGGCGATGCAGGAGCAGAGGGCGATCGTGGGGGGCGAGCAATCGGGCCACATCATCTTCCTCGACAAGGGATGCACCGGCGATGGGCTTTTGACTGCGGTCCGCCTTCTCGATGTGGTGGCCGGGACCGGCAAGGAGCTCCGTCGACTACGCGCCGAGGCCATAACCGAGTATCCGCAGATCCTGCAGAACGTTCGGGTTGGTCGGGGTGTCAACCTCGACGACGCCGGGGCGGTGTGGGACGAGGTCCGGGCCGTCGAGAGCGAGCTGGGAGACGAGGGCAGGGTGCTGGTGCGTGCCTCGGGCACGGAGCCGCTCATCCGGGTGATGGTGGAGGCCCCTTCCGAAGAGGCGGCCAGACGCTACGCTGATCGTCTGACGAGCATCACGCAGAGCTCGATGGGGAAGGAGGGATAGCCGAACTCTATTGATTCGTGCGTGCGACAACCAACAGCGCCTGGCCTCGGTTCATCGGGGGTCTGGGGGTGGCCCCCCAGAGTTCTCATCGGGGGTCTGGGGTTCGACCCCCAGATTTATACTCGGGGGTCTGGGGGTCGCCCCCCAGCTTTCACAGACCACCGAGGTGTCGTGGCGGCATGGCCGCGAATTCTTCGGGG
>JBMDXS010000138.1:0-46683 GCA_048595045.1 Acidimicrobiia bacterium | reverse complement strand
TTCGATGCCATCGGCGGTGACCATCTGCGTTTCCAGGTCGATTGTGATCTCGGAGCCGGGATTGGCGGCCAGGTCGATGAGTCTGCTCACGACGTCCTGGGGCAACTCGACCACCAGCAGCCCGACGTTGCTCGAGTTGTTGCGGAAGATATCCGCGGCCGATGGCGTGATCACCGCCTCGAACCCCCATTGTTGGATGGCCCACGGAGCGTGTTCCCGGGAGGAGCCACACCCGAAGTTGGGGCCCGTCACCAGGACCTTGGCACCCTGTCGGGCGGGGTCATTGATGATGAAGTCAGAGCTCGGCGTCCCATCGTCGGTGTGGGCCCAGTTGTAGAAGAGGAACTCGCCGTACCCATCCCGCTCGATCCGTTTGAGGAACTGCTGGGGGATGATCTGGTCGGTGTCGACGTCGGAGCGGTCGAGCGGGACCATCCGCCCCGTCACCGTGCTCACCGGCTTCATGAGGGCTCCCACTCCCGGACGTCTACGAAATGCCCGGCGACGGCTGCGGCCGCGGCCATGGCCGGGCTGACCAGATGGGTTCTCGCTCCCCGGCCCTGACGCCCCTCGTAGTTGCGGTTCGAGGTCGACGCGCACCGTTCACCCGCAGGGATCACATCCGGGTTCATGGCCAGACAGCTGGAGCAGCCGGCGTCCCGCCACGAGAATCCGGCTGATTCGAAGACGTCATCGAGACCCTCGGCCTCGGCCTGGGCCTTGACCTGCATCGAGCCCGGGACCACTACCGCGTTCACTCGGGAGTCCACCTTACGGCCCTGGAGCACCTTGGCCGCTGCGCGCAGGTCTTCGATCCGACCGTTGGTGCAAGAGCCGAGGAACACGTGGTCGATGGCGATGTCGAAGATCGGAGTGCCCGGCCGCAACGCCATGTACTCCAACGCCCTCACCGCGGCATCTCGCTGTAGGGGGTCGTCGTAGGAATCGGGCGAAGGCACCTGACCGGTGACTGGGACGGTCTGGGCGGGGTTGACCCCCCAACTGACGTGCGGAACCAGCCGGCCGGCATCGATCCGCGCCACCTTGTCGAATGTGGCGTCCTCGTCGGTCACCAACCGCTCCCAGGCCGACACCGCCTCGTCCCATTGCCTGCCCTTCGGGGCGAAGGGTCGGCCTTCGATGTATCGGATGGTGGTCTCGTCGGGTGCGATCATGCCGGCACGGGCACCGCCCTCGATCGACATGTTGCAGATGGTCATCCGCTGCTCCATCGTGAGGTCGTGGATCGTCTCTCCCCGGTATTCGATCACGTGGCGGGCTCCGCCCGATACGCCGATCTGGGCGATGATCCCGAGAATCAGGTCTTTCGCCGACACGCCCCAGGGGAGGGCGCCCTCGACCTCCACCGCCATGGTTCGCGGCCGGGCCTGCCAGATGGTCTGGGTGGCCAACACATGCTCCACCTCCGTCGTCCCGATCCCGAAAGCGAGTGCTCCAAACGCGCCATGGGTGGAAGTGTGACTATCGCCACAGACGACCAGCAGCCCCGGCTGGGTCAGCCCTTGCTCCGGGCCGACGACGTGGACGATCCCCTGGCGGGGATCGTCCAGACCGAACAGTGTGATCCCGTGCTCACGGCAGTTCTCCACCATGGCATCGATCTGGCGCTTCGAAAGAGGGTCTCTGATGCCGAGTGCCCGACCCGTCGTCGGGATTCCGTGGTCCACCGTCCCGATGGTCAGATCTGGTCGGCGCACGGCCCGTCCCGATGCCTTCAGCCCGGCGAATGCCTGGGGTGAGGTGACCTCGTGGACGAGGTGGAGGTCGGCATACAGGAGAGATGGGTCGGCGTCGATCACCAGGTGGTTGTCCCAGACCTTCTCGAAGAGCGTGCGTGGTGTGCTCATGCCCGGGCCGCGGCCTTCTCGGGCTCGGCGACCAGAGATGCGACGCGATCACCGACCTCGGAGGTGCTGATTCCCATCTCCCCGGCCCGAAGCGAGGGGAGAGATCCGGCTACCTCGCCAACAGCTTTCTCGACGGCGTCGGCGCCGGCGGCCTCCCCGAGGATGCGGAGCATCATCCCGGCGGCGCCGATCGCTGCCAGTGGGTTGATCTGTCCGGTGCCCTCGAAGCCGGGGGCGGTGCCACCGATCGGCTCGAACATGGAGACACCGTTTGGGTTGATGTTCCCTCCGGAGGCGATGCCGAGGCCCCCCTGGATGGCGGCAGCGAGGTCGGTGATGATGTCCCCAAACATGTTGTCGGTGACGATGACGTCGAAACGGCCCGGGTCCTCGATCATCCACAGGCTGGTGGCGTCGACGTGGGCGTAGTTGGTCTCGACGTGGGGATACTCGGACCCGACCTCTTCGAAGACCCTGGCCCATAGATCCCAGGCATAGGTGAGGACGTTGGTCTTGCCACAGAGGGTGAGATGTCGACGGGGCCGTTCCGCAGCCAGCTCGAAGGCGTAACGGATGCAACGCTCGACGGCGAACCTGCTGTTCACCGAGTGTTGGACAGCCACCTCGAAAGGAGACCCTTTGGCGGTGAACTCTCCCTGGCCTACGTACAGGCCCTCGCTGTTCTCTCTGACCACCACGAAATCGACTTCTTCGGGGGCGACGTCGCGGAGTGGGCCCTTGACGCCGGGGTGCAGCTTGACCGGCCGAAGATTGATGAACTGGTCGAGCTCTCGTCGCATCCGCAGCAATATGTCCTGCTCGAGGACCCCCGGAGGGACCTGGGGGTGGCCCACGGCGCCGAACAGGATGGCGTCGGCGTTGCCCAGCGATTGGAGGTCTGCACCGGTGAGCGTTTCGCCCGTCCTGATGTAGCGCTCCCCGCCGAGGTCGATCTCGTCGTATTCGATCTCGAACCCGTGGACCCTTCCCGCCACGTCCAGGACTTTGACTGCCTCGGCAACTACCTCGGGCCCGGTCCCGTCACCGGGTACTTTCGCAATCGAATACTCGCTCATTCGAACGAGGCCGTGACCCCGTCCAGCACCTCGAGCTCCGCGGCGACCTCTTCAGTGATGTCGCGGATTTGATCCTGAGACACCTCACCCGATTGGTCGGCCACCTCTTTCATCCGGATGAACGCCGCCTCGAAGACCTTGTCGCTCACCCCGATGCCGAGCTGGTCCAGCGAGTGCTTGAAAGCGGCACGTCCCGAGTGCTTGCCGATCACGATCACCGAGTCGCCCATACCGACTGCCATCGGATCCATTATCTCGTATGTGGTTCGCTCCCGGAGCACCCCGTGCTGATGGATTCCCGACTCATGGGCGAAGGCGTTCCGCCCGACAACGGCTTTGTTGTACTGGACCGGGTAGCCGGTCTGCTCCGAGACGAGGCGCGAGGTCTCGTAGATCTCCTCGGTCGTGACCCCGACGCCGACGCCATAGGCGTCGGCACGTACGCGCAACGCCATCACCACCTCCTCTATGGAGGTGTTGCCCGCCCGTTCGCCGATCCCGTTGATGGCCCCTTCTACCTGCCGGGCGCCGGCTTCCACTGCAGCCAGGGAGTTGGCCACCGCCAGCCCCAGATCGTTGTGACAGTGGGCCGATACCACGACATCGTGGCGACCAGCCTTGACTTCCAGCACCACCCGTCGGATCAGGTGCCCATAGTCCGTTGGGGTGGCGTAGCCTACGGTATCGGGGATGTTGATCGTGGTGGCTCCAGCCTCGACCGCCGCCTGGCATACCGCCACGACGAAGTCGGGTTCGGAGCGAGTGGCGTCCTCGGGGGAGTACTCGACGTTCTCGGTGTAGTCGCGGGCTCGTGCCACGTTGGCTTTTACCGTGGCCATCACCTCTTCCTCGCTCATCCGGAGCTTGTGCTCCATGTGGATCGGTGATGTGGCCAGGAACACGTGGATGCGCGGGTCAGCGGCGTCTTTGATCGCCTCCCAGGCGCGGTCGACGTCCTGGGACTGGGCACGGGCCAATGCGGCGATGGTGGGGCCTTGCACTTCCTGTGCAATACGGGTCACGGCCCGGAAGTCGCCCGGTGAGGAGATGGGGAAGCCCGCCTCGATGATGTCGACTCCGAGCCGGGCCAACTGGCTGGCTATCGCCACCTTCTGCTCGGGATCGAGGGCGATGCCGGGGGCCTGCTCTCCGTCTCTGAGTGTGCTGTCGAAAATCCGTACTCGGTCTTCCATGTCGTCTCCTGAATCTCGGTGTCTCGCTTGGGCGCCGGTCGGCCTGGTCGGGCGTTCCGGCTAGATAAGAGCGAGGCCGAGGAGACTCGGAGGAAGAGGGTGACGGCTCACTTGCCAACCCCCACGGCCACCGGGGCCGGGGTCAGCTGCGACTCCCGCTTCATGGCGATGCGACCCGATTTGACCAGGTCGATGACCCCGTAGGGGCCGAGATGCTCGAGGAAGGTCTTGAGATGCTGGGGCGTGCCCGCCACCTCGAAGGTCATGGCCGAAGAGCTGATGTCGATGACTCTGGCGTCGAACAGGGAAGCGGTGTCGCGAACTTCACCTCTGGTGGAGGGCTGGGCGCTGATCCTGATGATCATGACTTCTCGTTCCAGAGCCTCGGCCGGCTCCATCTCCTGGACCTTGATCACGTTGACCAGCTTGTTGAGCTGCTTCTTCAGCTGCTCGAGCTCGGGTGCGTCGACGACGAGCGTTATCCGAGACCGTCCGTCCTGGTGGGTGGGCCCGACTGCCAGGGAGTGAATGTTGAAGCCACGGTTGGAGAACATGGCGGAGATCCGGGCCAGGACTCCCGGCTTGTCCTCGACGATGACGGTCAGGGTGTGCTGCATCAGAGCTCGTCCCTGGTCATGACGATGCGGTCGTTCGACCCGCCGGCCGGGACCATCGGGAAGCACATCTCATCACCATCGACCACTACTTCGAGGACGACCGGCCGGTCGTTGACGCTCAGCATCTTCTCGATGACAGGGTCGATCTCCGAAGGATGGTCCACCTTGAGGCCAACACATCCCATCGCCTCTGCCAGCTTCGGGTAGTCGGGATAGGTGAAGCCGAGGTCGACTGCGGAGAGGCGCCCCCCGTAGAACAGGTTCTGCCATTGCTTGACCATGCCGTAGCCGCCGTTGTTGAACACGACGACCTTCACCGGGATGTCCTCGGTGGTGGCGGTGATCAACTCCTGCATGGTCATCTGGAAGCAGCCGTCGCCATCCAGGGCGATGACGAGGGCGTCGGGGCGGGCCATCTTGGCGCCGACCGCGGCCGGAACCGCGAATCCCATGGTCCCCAGGCCACCGGAGTTCACCCACGAACGGGGGTTGCGGAATCCCCAGAACTGCGAGGCCCACATCTGGTGCTGCCCGACACCTGCTGCGATGACAGCTTCGCCGCCGGTGATGGCGTAGAGACGCTCGATGAAGTGTTGGACCTTGATCGGCCCGTCCGGTGGCTGTTCGTAGGCGAGGGGAAACTGGTTCTTCCAGGAGTGGATCTGGGCGAACCACTCGTCACGCGCCGGGTGGTCCACGAGGTCCCGGCGGCCCTGGAGAGTCGAGAGCAGGTCGATCAGGACCGACCGGGCATCGCCGACGATCGGGACCTCGGCGGCCCTGACCTTGCCGATCTCGGCAGGGTCGACGTCGATATGGATGACCTTGGCGCCCGGGGCGAAGGCATCGGGATTGCCCGTGACCCGGTCATCGAATCGGGCCCCGATGGAGACCAGGACGTCGCACTTCTGGATGGCGGTCGTTGCGGTGTAAACGCCATGCATCCCAGGCATCCCGAGAGCCAACCGATGATCATCGGGAAACGCGCCGCGCGCCATCAGGGTCGTGACCACCGGGGCATTGACTGCTTCTGCGAAGGCGAGCAGTTGGTCCGAGGCGCCCGCTTTGATCACCCCACCTCCGACGTAGAGGACGGGACGCTCCGATCTTTCGATCAACTCGATGGCGGCCCTGATCTGCATCGGATGGCCGGAGACGGTCGGTTTGTAGCCGGGCAGGTTGTTCAGATGCGGCTCACGCCAGGTCGTGACCTGATTGAGGACGTCTTTCGGGATGTCGACCAGAACGGGGCCGGGACGGCCGGTGGCGGCGAGATGGAACGCCTCATGGATCAGATTGGGGATGTCGTCGGCGTCCGTGGCCATGTAGGAATGCTTGGTGCAGTGCATGGCGAGGCCGGTGGTGTAAGCCTCCTGGAATGCGTCGCTTCCGATCGCCGATGTGGGGACCTGACCCGTGATGGCGACGATCGGTGTCGAATCCATCAGCGCGTTCTGCAAGGGAGTGATCAGGTTTGTGGCCCCGGGCCCGGAGGTAGCCATCACCACGCCCACCAGTCCAGTGGCCTGGGCAAAGCCCTCGGCCATGTGCCCGGCGCCCTGCTCGTGCCGGGCCAGCACATGCCTTATCGGACTGTCAAGGAGGGGGTCGTAGGCGGGGAGAATGGCACCTCCGGGCACGCCGAAGATGATCTCGACTCCTTCGTGCTCGAGGCTCCGAAGAAGAGAATGTGATCCGGTGAAATTGCTTGCTTCTGTCATGTTTTCTGGGGAACAAAAAACCCTCCGGGTGGAGGGTTGAGCGCACGCAGGTGTGTTTGCGCGCGCTACTCGATGAGAAGGAGTACCTGGGCGGCGGCTATCAGCTGCTTCATATGCGGTTGCCAAGTAAACAACCTGGCCGTTCTCATGTCAAGAACATCGGCACTTTTCGACGTGTCATGAACCGTTGTGGGCCAGGAGGACAAGTTCCACGTACATTCGGCGCATGCCTGTTCATGGGGCGGTGGAGATAGGGGGGACCCGGACCTCGTATGGGGTGGGCTCGTCGCCCGACGATCTGGCGCCACGGACCATCGCCACGGGCGGTCCCGACGACACCCTGGGCGAGGTGGTCGCATTCCTCGTCGAAGTCGAGCCGGATGGACTCGGGGTCGCATCATTCGGCCCACTCGACCTGGCCGCCGGCCGGATCGGGGTGACTCCAAAACCGGGTTGGTCGGGGACCGATCTCCTTGGGCCCTTTCGCACCGCTCTCGATGTGCCCATCGGCCTAGACACCGACGTCAACGGGGCCGCCCTGGGAGAGGCCAGGTGGGGGGCCGGTCGGGGCCTCGGGTCGTTTGCCTATGTGACGGTGGGCACGGGCATCGGAGGCGGAGCCATTATCGGTGGGGACCCTCTCCACGGACTGGGACATCCCGAGATGGGGCACGTAACGGTTCGAAGACATCCGGATGACCGATACCCGGGAGTGTGCCCGCTGCATGGCGACTGTCTGGAGGGCCTCGCCTCCGGACCGGCGGTCGCCGCCCGGTCGGGGAAGCCGGCACAGGACCTGACAGGTACCGATCTGCGGACTGCGGTCGACATGGAAGCCTTCTACCTGACCCAACTGGTGCGGGACCTGGTCTATGTGCTCGCCCCTGAGAGGGTGATCGTGGGAGGCGGGGTGGCCCGGCTCCCCGGCCTTCTCGACCTGGTCAACGAGCGATTGGGGGACGAGCTGGCGGGTTATCCCGGGCTCGCCGCCCACGAGGCCGGGTTCGTCGTGCCACCGGGCTTGGGCCATCTCTCCGGGCTGGCCGGAGGATTGATCCTGGCGGAGCGGGCCGTCGCGCTCAGGTCGTCCGGGTGACCTTGTGCAGCCCTCTCGGCTGCTCAGGGTCCAGACCCTTGGCCAGGGTGAGGTGGTGGGCGAAGAGCTGTCCGATCACGGCCGCCGGGATGGGCGAGAGCCACTCCTCGACTGAATGGTCGAACTCGAGGAGTGGTCCTACCTGTCCCAGCCTCGGATCGTTGCCGATGAGGACCAAGGAGGCCCCGGCCTGACGGCAGCGCCCGAGCACGGCGATGACATCGTCGAGGGCGGGCCCTTTGGCCGCCACGGCCAGCACGGGGTAACCGGGCTCCAACACGGCGATCGGTCCATGGAGGAAGTCGGCCGTCGAGAAGGGCTGGGCGACGACGTGGGTCAGCTCTTGGATCTTCAATGCCCATTCGAAGGCCGTCGATTGGTTGAAGCCGCGCCCCAGCACCGCGCAGTGTTCCATGCCCGCCTCGATTGCGGCCATCTCCGCGGCACGGTCGCTCTGGGCCAACGCGGCGCTGACCGAGGCGGGGATGCCGTCGAGCGCGCCCCTTCCGCCGGTCATGGCTTCGGATATCGCGGCGACGGCAGCCAGCTGTGCCGTGTAGGTCTTGGTAGCGGCCACCGCCTCCTCCTCGCCCGCGACCAGGTCGATGACGACGTCGGCGAAATCAGCGAGGGGTGAGTGAGCTTCGTTGGTGATCGCCACCGTGGGGCGGTGCTGTTCCCGTCCTTCCTCCAGGACGGAGACGATGTCAGGGGATTCGCCACTCTGGGAGATGCCCACGACCAACGCCCCGTCCAATCGGGGCGGCCGGTCGTAGACGGAGAAGAGCGAGGGCGTGGTGAGGCCGACCGACAGCCCGTTGCGAGTGCCCCATACATACTGGGCGTAGCGACCGGCGTTGTCCGATGTGCCTCGGGCCGCGATCACGGCGTGGGTGCACGTCGCGGCCAGGGCGGCGACCTGCGCTGCCGGGGCCGCGTTGACATGGGCTGTTCGCTCGATGACCTCCGGCTGCTCGTATATCTCCGTCAAGAGGCTCATCGCGGGCTGCCGGCCTGACCCGCCTCGACATCCAATCCGAGCAACCGGGCCGGGTTCGTCCGGGCACATGCACGCGCCTGGTCACCGGTTGCCCCGGTCCAGGCACGGAGATTGACCACTGCCTGCTCCATGGTCAAGGTGCTGCCGGCCAGTGTCTCTGCTCCGATGCGGGGCCCGTCATCGCCGACCACGACCTGGTGATCGCCCAGTCGATAACTGCCCTTGCCCAAACCTACGGCAGCCATGGCGTCGGTGATCAGCACCAGCCGGTCCGGGCCAAGGAGCTTCCATGCCAACCGGACGGCGGACGGATCACTGTGAAAACCGTCGACGATCAGCCCACAGGGCCGATCGGACAACAACGCAGCCCCGACCAGGCCGGGGGAGCGATGATGGAACGGGCTCATCTGGTTGAACAGATGGGTGACAGATCGCCATGGTCCGGAAAGGGCCATGGTGGCGGTCTCGAAGTCGGCACCGCTGTGACCCGCCGACACGATGACTCCGGCTTCTGCCAGCGCGGTGGCGACTTCGAACGCGGCGTCCAGCTCCGGGGCCATGGTGACCATCCGGACCAGCCCGGTGTCGGCCCATTCCCGAGCAATGCCGATGTCGGGCGGAAGGAGAAAGGCCGGGTTGTGGGCCCCGTGCCATCGGGGCGAGATCCACGGGCCCTCGACATGGAGGCCCAGCACCCGGGCGCCGCCGTAGTCAGGTGGGGGCCCGGTGCGAAGGACATCGATGGCCGCTGCCACCCTCTCATACGGGGCGCTGACGATGGTGGGGAGGAACGAGGTCACACCTGTGCCCGGGAGATGGGCTCCGACGTCCCAGATGGTCTCTGGGTCCGCGGTGAAGTCGTGCCCCCACCCACCGTTGATCTGGATTTCGACGTATCCGGGCTCTTGGCTCATACAGACATACCGTGACCCCTCGGGTACAGACCCGGTATCGCCACAGGGAGACGGCCCAGGAACGGGGCATGGCCCAACAAGGCCGAAGTCAATGCGTCGAGCGTGGGCCGATGCCCGCTGAAGGTGCATACATGGGTCCCGGCCGTTGGATAGGAGGCAAGGTCGTATGGAGTGCGCAGGGCGACGGTGACGACCGGCTTGCCGGTGGCGAGGAGGCCCTCGACCATCCGAGCCTGCCCGGGGGTGGCGCTGACCGTTCCCACTATCACCAGGTCGTGGTCGCGGGCCTGGCCGATCGCGGCCGAGATGTCGTTTACCTCGGGCCGATGGGGATAGACCAGACCGTCGACGTTCCCGTGTCTGGCCCCGAGCGCGGCGGCCATCTCAGGTGGGTAGAAGGTCGTGGTGTCCGCAAGCGTGACCAGAGCGGGCTCTGGCTCGAGGGCGAGGATCCGAAGGTCGGGATCGGGTTGGATGGGGAGAAGGCCTTGCTCATCCCGGACCAGCGTGATCGAGGCCGCAGCGAGTCGATCGGCCAGGGCGAGATGCTGCGCCGAGGCGACGATCTCCGGGCGGGCTTCCCCAAGATGGAGCGAGGCACGCACCCGTTCGATCCTGGCCCGCGACTCCTCGAGCTTGGGACCCGGGATGACACCCCTCGAGTGTCCGCGTTCCACGGCCACCCGGGTGCGCTCCTGGAGATCGGCATCGGGCATGCAGAGAAGCAGGTCGGTCCCGCTGCGCATCATCGCGATTATCTCCACCACCTGGGCCGGGCCTTGATCCAGCGCCCTCATGTCGAGTGCGTCCGTGATCACGATGGCGTCGAATCCGAGCTCGCCCCGAACGAAGCCGTCGATGGCCTTCTCCGACCCACAGACCGGGACCTCAGCACTGTCGGTCAGGGCCGGCACCACCTCATGACCCACCATCAACAGCTTGGCCCCGGCCCTTATCCCGGCCCGAAATGGCGGCAACTCCACTGTCTCCAGACGCTCCCGCCCAAGGTCGAGCACGGGTAGCCGGTAGTGAGGGTCGACGGTCGCCTCACCCATGCCCGGGAAATGCTTCAGGGTGGGAAGGACGCCGGCGCGGCCGAAACCCTCGACCATGGCCGCGGTGAGGTCGGCGACTTGGGAGGGGTCGTCACCAAAGCTACGGATGCCGAGGCCCGGGTTCTCTGCTCTGGTGGCCACGTCGGCCACGGGTGAGTAGCTCACGTTCACCCCGACCGCGGCCAACTCGGCGCCCATCGCCTCGGCCACCTCTACGGCGAGGGCCGGGTCCCCTGATGCCCCCAAGGCCATGTTCCCGGCAAATGGTGTCGAGCCCGCCAGCCCGAGCAACTGGCCCCCTTCCTGGTCGACCGCGATGATCAGAGGAAGGTCCGAGCTGCTCGCAGACTGGATGTCGGCGGTGAGCTCGGCCACCTGCTGAGGCGAGTCCATGTTCCACTCCCGGAACAGGGACACTCCGGCTGGAGGGGACTCCTCGAGTTGCTTGCGCAGCCATCGAGGAACCTCGGTTCCCTCGAAGGCGAGCATCAAGTGCGGGTCGGCGACGTTCATTAGCGCCGGAGCGGGTCTCAGCCCTTGACGGAGCCGGCCAGGATCCCGCGGACGAAGAATCGCTGCATGGTCAGGAAGACGATCAAGGGAATGATCATGGAGACGAAGGCCCCGGCGGTCAGCAGATGCCACGCCGCACCACGGCTCCCCACGAGCTGGGCCAAGCTGACTGTGAGCACGGCGACATCAGGGTTCGTGCCCAGGAAGACCAGCGACACCAGCAGGTCGTTCCAGACCCAGAGGAACTGGAAGATGGCGAACGCGGCGAGCGCCGGGTAGGACAACGGGATCACCAATCGGGTAAATGCGGTGAAGGGCGTGGCACCGTCGATGTGGGCCGACTCGAAGATGTCCTTGGGCAGCTGAGAGATGTAGTTGTAGAGGATGTAGATCGCCAGCGGAAGCCCGAAACCGGCGTGGGCCAGCCAGACGCCGACGAACGTGCCTGTCAAGTCATAGTTGCCGTACAGCCTGAGCAGGGGGACAAGTGACATCTGCAACGGGATCACCAGCAGCCCGACTACAACGGCGAACAAGAAGCTGCGGCCGCGGAACCTGGTCCAGGCAAACGCGTAGGCGGCGAATGCGGCCAGGGTGATCGGGATCACGGTCGCCGGGATGGTCACGATGAGGCTGTTGACGAACGCCTCGAACATGTCCTCTGCGGTGAGCACCCTCGAGTAATTGGCCAACGTGTACTGGGTGAAATCGAAGGGGTGGGCGAACACCGTCCACCAGCCACTGCTGGAGACATCGACCTCGGCTCGAAACGAGCTGACTAAGACACCGGCGGTAGGGATGGTCCATGCCACCGCGATGATGAGGACCAGCACCTTCGCCACCCACCCGGTCGACTGGCGGGGACCAGCGGCTCGGGCGGTCCGGACCGCAGTGGTATCGGCGGTCTTCGGTGGGATGCCTTCGACGGTCTCGGCGGTCATGCCCCGATCCCTTGTCGACGGAGATTTCGTACGTTGATCACGATGATCGGGACCACTGCCACCAGGAGGATCACGGCGAGCGCGGTCGCGAAGCCGAAATTCCTGAATCTGAACATCTCATTGAACATTCGATTGGCGATCACGTCGGTCTGGAAGTTCCCGTTGGTGGTCACGTAGACGATGTCGAACACCTTGAGCACGGCGATTGCGCTGAGGGTGAACACCGTGATCACCGATCCCCGTATGGAAGGCATCACTACCCGGAGGAAGGTCTGCAATTCGCCGGCCCCGTCGATCCGGGCCGCCTCCATCAGCTCGATCGGAACTCCTTTGATCGCGGCGGAGAGGATCACCATGGCGAATCCGGTCTGGATCCAGATGAAGGCGACGATGAGGGCCAGGGTGTTGACCGGGATCTCCTGCAGCCACGGCACGGGCTCCCCGCCAAGAGCGGTGACGAAGGCGTTGAGAATGCCGATCTGCGGTTGGCCCGGTGGGCGCCATTCGTAGATGAAGCGCCAGATGACGGCTACCCCGGCCCCCGAGATACAAAGTGGGAGGAATATGAAGGCCTTGGCCAAGGACTCCCGCTTGACCCGATCGACCAGGCCGGCGAAGGCCAAGCCAATGAGGAGGGACCCGGCCGGGGCCAGGATCAACCAGATCGCATTGTTGCGTAACGCCACCTGGAGGGCCGGATCGGTGAATGCCTGGGCGTAGTTGTACAAGGGCCCTTCGCCCTCGGGGACCTCGGCGAAGCTCTGGATGATCGTCCCGATTGCGGGAGCCACCAGGAAGATGGAGACCACCGCGATCGCTGGGCCGACGAACAGATAGGGGCGAACGAAGGTCGTCGCTCGAGCGGGAAGGAGCTCGACCAGGGAATTGCCCACCACGAAGAGGGCCCAAATCCCCACGACGCCGAGCACGATGCCGATGACAGCCTGTACCAGCTTGCCGGCCAAAGGCCCGAGAGCATCGAGAGCTGTCTCGGAGCGGAGCACCCTCAGACCAAGCCAGATCAGGACGACCACGGCGACGGCCACCGCGAGGTCACGCCCGATCGTCCATCGTGGGCGTCGGTTCGCCTCCAGTCGAGCTTCAACCGCCTCCGCCAAACGAACTCCTGTTGAGCCGATAACCCAACCTAACAAAGAGAGGTGCCCGCCGTCGCCGGCGGGGACCTCTCGTAATGATGACTCAGCCCGCGGGCCAGCCGTCCTCGATCGATTGGAAGATCTCCTCGGTGCCTTCCCCGTTGGCGGCCACCCAGTCGACCATCCCGGTCCAGAACGAGCCGGCGCCGACCTCTGCCGGCATCAGGTCGCTGGCGTCGAAGCCAAAGGCGTCGGCGTTGTTCAGGATCGGAACCAGGTCGGTGTTGGGGTACGACGTGTACCAGTCGGTCGGGACCGTCGTGTTGGGGCTGATGAAGCCACCTATCTCGATCCAGGCCTGCGCACCTTGCGGTGTGGCCAGGTACTCGAGCAGCGCTCGCACCTCGGGCCGATCACCATCTGTGAACATGACGAACATGTCGCCTGCTCCCAGGACCGGGTTCCCCACGGCGGGGTCGATGCCCGGGAGGTAGAAGAACGAGCTCGCCTCTCCGGGCGGGTTCGCCCATGCCTCACGGTCGGCCACGTCACGGTTCCCCGGCCAGAACTCGGGGATCCACGACGCCTGCTTCTGGAACCAGCACTGCGGCCCGGCCGCATCGAACATCGGGTTGGCCACGTCACGGATGTTGGTGGCGTTGATGGCCGTGTTCCCGCCGTAGACGTAGTCCGGGGCGAACCAGATGGCTGCCATCTGATCGGCCGCGGCCAGGACCTCGGGTGAGTTGAACGGCACCTCGTGCCTCCACCATTGGTTGTAGAAGTCAACGCCTGCGGTTCGCAGGACGATGTCCTCGAGCCAGTCGGTGGCGACCCAGCCGTCGGCGGCCTCGGACTCGATGCCGATGCACCATGGGTTCCCGTTGCCGTCGGCGATGATCTGGTCGCTCAGGGCGGTCAGCTCGTCCCATGTGGTCGGGATGGTGTAGCCGGCCTCTTCGAACGGTGCTACCGGGTACCACACGATGGACTTGACGTCGGTCTTGTAGTACACGCCGTAGACGGCACCGTCGACCTCGGTGAGGTCGACGAAACCCTCGACCTGCTCTTCGCGCAGCCTGTCGACGTCGAACCAGCCGCTGATGTCGACCAGGGCCCCGTCTGCCGCGTATGACGCCATCTTGCCCGGCTGGGCAATCTGGGCCAGGTCGGGAGCGTCGTTACCGTCGACCCTGGTCTGCAGGGCCAGCTCGTAGTCGGGCAGACCCTCGTAGACCACGTCGATGCCCGTCGCCTCACGGAATGGATCGAGAGCAGCGTTGAAGTTCTCCTCTTCGCCTTCGACCCATTGGGCAACGATGTCGACCGTCGTACCCTCGAACTCGCCTGCAAACGCCCGGTCGAGGTGCTCATATCCGGTATCTCCGGCGGCTCCGCCTTCCCCGGCGGTGGTAGTGGCGCCATCGCCGGCAGTGGTTGCAGCACCATCACCGGCAGTCGTGGTAGCCCCATCACCTCCGTCGCCACCGCAGGCTGCAACCAGCATCGCCATCGCGACGGCAAGCCACAGCCATCGGTATTTCCTCATACCGCTCCTCCTTCTTGTCTCGTCATTGTCTTTCCTTGCTTGCTGCGGGTGACTCCCGCCTCTCGATAAGCCTTGCGGCCAGCACGGCCGCCCCCAACGCGCCCGGAGCATCATCGACCCTAGCCAGGACCACCTGTTCGGGTTGAAGACGACGCGCCGCCAGTTCGGACGCAAGTCCGCGTCGCTCTATCTGTTCTCGTACCGCCTCGAGGAAGGGCTGACCGGCAGTGGAGACGCCGCCAGCGAGCACGATCATCTCGGCATCGTGGGCGGCTGACAACCAGGTCAGCGCAGTGGTGAGGTGACCGGCGATGCGTCCTGCCACCTTTTGGGCGGCGGCATCGCCCTCGGCCGCGGCGCTGAACAAGGCAGTGGCCGCCGAACCGGCGGCGCCCCTCGGCCAGGCGCGGGCGATGGCAGGGCCCGCCGCGACCGCCTCGAGACAGCCCCGCTGCCCGCACCTGCACACCGGCCCGGATTCGTCGACGACTACATGCCCGATCTCACCGGCCATGCCATGCGCACCGCGTAGCACTTCACCGTGCAATACGACACCGGCCCCGATTCCGGTTCCGATGCTGACCAGCGCCAGGGTGTCGGGCGCACCGCCAATGAGGCGAAGTGCCTCATGGGCCCCCACCGCCGCCGCGTGTACGTCGTTCTCGAGCGTCACCGGGAGCCCGAGCGCGTCCTGTAGCTCGGGGCCCAGATCCAACGGCCCCGAACCGATGCCGAGGTTCACGGCCATGCGCACCTGGCCGGTGACCGGATCGACCTGCCCGGGAACACCAACTCCGACCGCGTCGAAATCGTCGACGCCCAGGGCGCTCACCGCGGACAGCGCCCCCGAGACCATTTGCCGCCCGCCTTCGACGACGCCGCTCACCTGATGACGGCCCAAGATCTGGCCCTCGTGATCGATTGCGATCGCCGTAGTGGAGGACCCGCCGATGTCGATTCCGATGGTGGCGGTCATCGCAGGACCACCCCGAGGCTGTCGACCAGGACCCCTGATGCGGCTCCCGCCAGCACGAGATCCCCACCCAACTGAGTGGCCTCGATCTCGACCAGGTCGGCGGTGGCGGGCAGGATTCGGCTCGCCAGCTCGGACCGGATCTCGTCGATGAGGATGTCGCTCGCGTTCCGGAGGTCGGGTGCGAGCACGACGTGGCCGATGTCGAGGAGGGCCACCACGTTGGCGAGCACCATTCCGAGATGACGCCCCGCCTCTGCCAGAGCGCGACGCACCGGCTCTTCGCCGACCTGGCCGGCTAGGGCCAGGGCGTCCCACGGCTGAAGCTCGGGGTCGGCGCCGAGGCGACGCAAGATGGCCGGAACCGATGCGACCGTCTCCAGGCAGCCGCTGTTGCCGCAGCGGCATGCCTCACCGTCGTCCCGGACTCGAACGTGGCCGATCTCGCCCGCGGCGGAGTGATCGCCACGGTGGAGTGTGCCGTCGATCACGACACCGGCACCCACCCCACGGCCCAGCTTCACCAATATCAAGTTCCGATCGGTGGGCCGGCGCCGGTATTCCACGAGGGCGGCCATCGCCGCATCGTTCGCGATCGAGACCGGGATGTCGAATCGTCGACGCAACTCCGCCCCGAGGTCGAGCCCGTGCCAGTCGAGGTTGGCCGCCTCCAGCACTGTGCCGTCGGGATCGATCACACCCGGAGTGCCGACCCCGATGCCAAGCACCGGGGCCGTGGCTTTGGCGATGAGCGATTCGATGAGCTCGATCGCGACCTGATGGGCTCGTTCCCCGACGGGGGCGATCGGTTCGGCGTCGGCCTCGATGCGCTCATGGATGCGCCCGCTCAGATCGACGAGCGCGCCGCGAAATGGCCGACGGCCGAGATCGACGGCGACGATGTCCCGACCCCTCTCATTGACGGCCAGCAGAGTGGGCGGCTTGCCACCGGCCGAGGTGCCCTGGCCGAGCTCACGGAGTAGGCCGCTCTCGATGAGCTCGCCGACCAGGCTGGAGACGGCTGCCCGGGAGAGCCCGGTCTGTCGGGCGATCTCCGCCCGGCTGGTCGCACCCTGGTTGGAGACCAGTTCCAGGGTCGTGCCGAGGTTGCTGCGACGGGAGTCGTGACGGGTCGCCTTGGGGTGCCGTCTATTTCCTTGAATGCCGTCGGCCACCTTCCTCCTCCAAAGAAAGTTAAGTGAACTTACAAAGTCGTTCGGCCTGGTGTCAAGGGTCTTCTGGCCCTAGGCGGGGTGGCGGGACCGATCAGGGGGACGCGACAATGGGTCAGTGGGCACACCACATCTCCTGGTCCGCCCGGGCAACCCCGACTTCCTCGATCTGCCCTGGGATCTCCCCGTCTCCGGATGGTCACACGGGCGGCTGGTGGAGATGCCCTCCGGTATCCACCGTCATCCCGTCGTGTTCGTCGCCTATGACGAGGGTGTGTTCGTGATCAAGGAGCTGCCCCGTCGTCTGGCGGTGAACGAGTACAACGTGTTCCGTGCCCTCGAGGAGCGGACAACCAGGTCGGCGGAGGCGGTGGGGTTGGTGGAACGGGGATGGGTCGACCCTCACGACGAGCAGTCGGCGGCGGTGATCACCAGGTACGTCGAGCACACGTTCCCCTACCGCCACCTGGTCAGCGGGCCGGGATTCGGCCGACGCCGTAGCCAGATGCTCGACGCCATCGCCGGCCTCCTCGTGGAGCTCCATGTCTCGGGTTGCTTCTGGGGAGACTGCTCGCTGTCCAACCTGCTCTATCGATTCGACGCCGATGCGATCGAGTCGATCATGATCGACGCCGAGACCTCGCGGCTCCACGAGAGCCTTTCTGACGGCCAGCGGGCCGAGGACCTCGAGATCATGAAGCTCAACCTGGCCGGCGAGATGGCGGACATCGCCGCCATGACCGGGGTCGAGATCGATCAAGCCGACCTCACGCTCGGCGAAGATGTGGAGTCCCGGTACTCGTCGTTGTGGTCCGAGCTCACCGAGGAGCTGGTGATCACCCGTGACGAGAGCTATCTGATCAGGGAGCGGATCGGGCGGCTCAACCAGCTCGGGTTCTCGGTGAGCGATGTTCACCTGACGCCCACCGAAGAGGGGAGCCTGGTGAAGATGAATGTCGAGGTGGGGGGGAGGACGTTCCACTCATCGCACCTCCGACAGCAGACCGGGATCGAGGCGTCGGAGAATCAGGCCCGTGTGATCCTCAGCGACCTCAACTACTTCCTCGCCAAGAACGGCTCGATGACGGCTTCCGGCAAGAGTGTCGGGACGTTCAAGTGGCTCACCACGTCCTTTCAGCCCATGGTGACGAAGATCGCCGATGCCCGCCCCGGGGACCCGGTCCAGGGATACTGCGATCTTCTCCATCATCGGTTCCTCCTCGCTCAGAGGCGCGGGCAGGACGTTTCCAACGAAGAGGCCTTGGCCGATTGGATCTCGGCGGGGACACCGGGGTTCGATCTGGTCTGACCTCGGGCCAGGCATCTCTGGTGAGCCGGGACCGCGAATTTCCGCTAGGTTCAATTTGGCGGCGGCCGGCCAGACATGACGTGAGGGAGTAGCGCAGATGGCTCGAATCAAGATGGAAGGCCTGGGCAAGGTCTACGACGATGGGACCCGGGCGGTGGGCAATCTCGACCTCGAGATCGAAGACGGCGAGTTCCTGGTGTTGGTCGGGCCCTCAGGGTGTGGCAAGTCGACCGTGCTACGGATGATCGCCGGTCTGGAGGACATCACCGAGGGCACCATGACCATCGGCGACAGGGTGGTCAACGACATCGCCCCCAAAGACCGCGACATCGCCATGGTTTTCCAGAACTACGCCCTCTATCCCCACATGTCGGTGTACGACAACATGGCGTTCGGTCTGAAGCTGAGGAAATTCTCCAAAGACGAGATCCAGCGCCGGGTCGAGGAGGCAGCTGACATCCTCGAGATCCGTGAGTACCTGCAGCGCAAGCCCAAGGCGCTCTCCGGCGGCCAGCGGCAGCGGGTCGCGATGGGTCGAGCCATCGTCCGCGAGCCCGCCGCGTTCCTGATGGACGAGCCTCTGTCCAACCTCGACGCCAAGCTCCGGGTGCAGATGCGGGCCGAGTTGGAACGACTCCACGGCCGTCTTGAGACCACGACGGTCTATGTGACCCACGACCAGGTCGAGGCGATGACCCTGGGCGACAGGGTGGCGGTTCTTCGCCCGGTCTCCTCGGCTCGGCCCTGGAACCTGCAGCAGGTGGGTAGGCCAACGGATCTCTTCGACCACCCCGATAACCTGTTCGTAGCCGGTTTCATCGGCAGCCCGGCTATGAACCTGGCATATGGTCGGCTGGAGAACCGAGGGGACCAGGTTTGGGCGGTTCTGCCCAACGCGGAGCTCAGGGTCGATCCCCGCGCCCTTGAGGCACACCCAGGGATCGAGAATCGGATGGGCGAAGAACTGGTGGTGGGCATTCGCCCCAACTCCCTCGAGGCTGCCGCGGTGAAGGGACCCGACCCCGATCGAACGCTCAAGGCGACTGTGGAAGTCACCGAGATGCTCGGGGCGGAGACCTACGTCCACTTCACGGTCCACCGACCCCCGGTGGTCACTCCCGACATCGAAGAGTTACTGGCCGACACCGGGCAGGACTCGTCCACTCTCGGTGACACCACCAACTTCATCGCCAGGGTCAGCCCGGATGCCCGGATCTCTCGGGGTGACGAGATCGAGCTGATCGTCGACACCGCCAAGCTGCATTTCTTCGATCCGAAGAGTGGAATCAGGGTCGGGTCCGAACAGAAGGTAGGCGCCAGCGTCTGAGCCGCGACCGTCTGAGGAACTGACCGGAGGAGCGGCATCTGCGGGGTCGTTCCCCGAGGACTTCGCCTGGGGCGTGGCCACTTCGGCCTACCAGATCGAGGGTGGTCGCCACGAGCAGGGGAAGGGCGACTCGATCTGGGATCGGTTCTCCGACCTGGGCCGGCTGCGTGACCCCGGCGACGTGGCCTGTGATCACTACCACCGCTGGGAGGAGGATCTCGACCTCTTGGCCCGGCTCGGGGTCTCCTCGTATCGTTTCTCTGTCTCCTGGCCAAGGGTCATCCCCGACGGGGACGGACGTGTCAACCAGGCCGGGCTCGACTTCTACCGCCGGCTCGTGGCCGGTCTGCGGGCAAGGGGAATCGCCCCCTTCGTCACCCTCTACCACTGGGACCTGCCCCAGGTCCTGCAGGACAAAGGTGGCTGGGCCTCCCGACACACCGTGGAGGCCTTCGCCCGCTACGCATGTGTGGTGGCCGGCGCCCTGGGCGATGACACGACTCACTGGATCACCCAGAACGAACCATGGGTGACGACGATGCTCGGGCACCGGGATGGGGTGTTCGCGCCGGGCGTCTCCGACTGGCAGACGGCCATGACCGTAGGACATCACCTGCTCGTGGCTCACGGCCTGGCCACAGAGGAAGTCAAGGGGGTGCTCCCCGACGCCAAGGTGGGGATCGGGATCGACTGTCGACCAGCTCGGGCGGCTTCGGATTCGGATGAGGACCATGCCGCGGCCCGTCACTTCGACGGCGCCAGGAACCGGTGGTTCTTCGACCCGGTCTTCGGTCACGGCTATCCCGACGACGTGATGCGTACCTATCGTGACCGGCGCCAGATCGACCCCGACCTGGTCAAGACGGCCGACCTGGCGATCATCGCCACGCCGATCGACTTCCTCGGGCTCAACTACTACACCACCGTGACCATCGGGGCAGGCCAGGAGGACAGACCCGACCCCGGCCCGGAATCGGGCAAGGATCCGGGGCCCGGACACACCGACATGGGTTGGAGAGTCGACCCGGCGGGGCTGACCCGGTATCTAGGTCACATCCATGACACCTACGCGCCCCGATCGATCTTGATCACCGAGAATGGGGCCAGCTACTCCGACGGCCCCGACGAGCACGGGATCATCGACGACGTCCGACGCATCGACTATCTCAGGTCACATGTGGAGGCGACGGCGGCGGCCAGGGACCAGGGGGTGCCGGTCGACGGTTACTTCGTGTGGAGCCTGATGGACAATCTGGAATGGGTGGAGGGCTTCTCCCAGCGCTTCGGGCTGATCTGGGTCGATCGAGAGACCCTGGACAGGACACCGAAGAGGAGCTTCGACTGGTACCGCGGCATTGTCACCGCCGGTACCTTGGCGGCGTCATGAGTCGCTCGATGACATGTGTCTGTCAGGTCATCATCACGGCCGAGGACACCGAGTCGCTGATCGCGCCGGTCAAGGAGCATTTCGACCGGGAGCATCCCGACTACCTCGTCAGCACAGCCAATGTCCGGAACACGCTCGAGTCCGAGGATCGCGCCACCGGTCCCACCGAGCCCCTGCGGTCGATAGGCCCACTGGAGATCGTTCCCATCACACCCGGGTCGGCCGAAGACGTCGCCCGCTTCTTCGACGTCGATGCCTTCCCCGACAACCCGTGGTGGGGCGCCTGCTACTGCATGTTCTTCCCCAGGGGTGGCAGACAGAACGAGAACTGGGGTGAGGAGCCCTGGCAGGACAACCGGAGCGATCAGCTATCCCGGATCCACTCGGGGAAGACGACGGGGATGCTGGCCTACGCCGACGGAAAGCTGATCGGCTGGTGCAACGCCACCGCCAGGTCGGAGTTTCCCTCGCTGGCCACCGGGGACGATGACGGGGTGGCATCGATTGTCTGTTTCGTCGTATCACCTCCCCACCGGGGTCACGGTGTCGCCAGGGGACTGTTGCACGGGGTGGTGCAGACGTTCCCCGAGCGCGGCTTCCACCGTCTGGAGGCTTATCCGGTGAAAGACGCGTCGGATCAGAGAAAGGCGTTCCACGGCACGGTTGATCTCTTCACGAGCGCCGGTTTCACCCTGGTCAACGAGGAGCCACTGGTCATGTCGAGAGACCTGCGATGAGCGAGCGTCTCGATGATTGGATGGAGGGCTATATCGAGGCGTGGACGACGAACGACGAGCACGACATCGCGGCGCTGTTCACACCCGATGCGATATACGACCCACAGACGGCGGATGGCGAGCAACACGGCCACGCCGAGATCATCGAGTGGTGGCAGGACGTCGGCGATCGGCCCGACAACTGGGACTTCGAGTGGCTCCCCCTGATCGAGACCGAAGCCATGGCTGTGATCACCGGCACGACGCGCTACACGATGCCACCGGCGACCTACCGCAATCTGTTCGTGATCCGATTCGATGACGACGGGCGCTGCAGCGATTTCACCGAGTGGTACATCGAAGAAGAGGGGACGGAGGAGGAGTGACGGCCGTCTCGATGGCCGGCCAACTTCGGCCGGAGGCCGCTTGCAGGCCCCGGTCTGCCTTCATGAGGCCGAGCCACCACACCTCGGGCCAAATAGACGCCGGTCGGCCGGGGCTTCCGCTCTATGGCCAGGTCCGGCGCAGCACCGTATCCGGGTAGTGACGACCGCTTTCGTCCTCGGGGGTGGTGGGCGCTGGGGAGCGGTCGAGGTCGGGATGCTGCGAGCCCTCGACGAAAAGGGGATCGAGCCTGACTTGATCCTGGGCACGTCGATCGGGGCATTCAACGGCTCGGTGATGGCCGATCGCCCCGGGCAAGCCGGTGTCGAGGCACTGACCCTGCTCTGGGGGGAGATCGCCGAAAGCGACGTCCTGCAGGGGAGCCGCATGGATCGTCTCAAGAACGTGGCCACGTTACGACCAGCGCTGCACGAGACCTCCGAGCTTCGTTCCTTGCTCGAGCATGTCCATCCACGGGACCGGCGCATCGAAGAGCTGGCGGTGCCTTTCCAGTGTGTCGCTGCCTCCATCGAGCGGGCTGCAGAGCATTGGTTCTCCAGTGGCCCTCTGGTCGACGCATTGCTGGCGTCTTCTGCAGTCCCGGCTCTCTTTCCCCCTGTCGAGATCGGGGGAGAGCACTTCTACGACGGCGGGCTGGTGAACTCGGTGCCGCTGGCCCGCGCCGTGGAACTGGGGGCAAGCGAGATATACGTGTTGCAGGTGGGCCGCCTCGAGTCGCCGCTCCGCCCGCCTGAGCGTCTCCATGAGGCGGCTTTGATCTCGTTCGAGATCGCCCGGCGCCACCGTTACACCACGGCGGTGGAGAACCTCCCAGAAGGCATCGATCTCCACGTGTTGCCCTCTGGGAACCCGGTCGCATTCGACGACACCAGACAGCTGAAGTGGCGGGACGTCGGCTCGACCAGAGCGCTCGTCGAAGGCGCCTATCTGGCTTCGATGGCCTATCTCGACCCGGCCCATCAGTGACGGCGCCACCTCTCCCGCCACGATGGCTGAGACGGGTTCTGATCGATCCTGCGGTCGTCGCGTTGGTGGTCCTCGCCGTTCTCTCCTTGCCCCTGTGGATCATCGCCGCAGCCTTTCTCTCCAGATACGTGCCGGGCAACTGGCGCATCCTTCGCCTCGCCTGGTTCCTCTTTCTCTATGTCCTCGTCGAGGCGGCCGCGCTCACGGTGATGTTCCTCACCTGGGTCTTCTCTGGTTTCGGGTGGAAGATCCGGTCGCCGTTCTTCATCGAGACCCACTATCGGCTTCTCGGGTTGATGCTGTCCGTTGTGATGCGATCCGGACAGCGGACCTTCAAGCTGCGCATCGTCGGGACACAGGAGCGCCCCACCACCACGACCAACGGGGGGCAGCCGCGTTCGATCCTCGTCCTGTCACGGCACGCCGGGCCCGGTGACTCGTTCCTGCTGATGGACGGGTTGGTGAATGGCTATGGGCGGGACCCGCGCATCGTCCTCAAGGAGTTCATGCAGTGGGACCCTGCGGTCGATGTCATCCTCAACCGCCTCCCCACCGCCTTCGTCCCTGTCGGTCGGAAGGGTGGCGATGTCCTCATTCAGTCCATCTCGGATCTCGCCGGGAGCATGGATCACGACGATGCCTTCGTGATCTTCCCTGAGGGCGCCAACTACACCGAAGGCAGGCACGCCCGTGCCATCCAGAAGCTGCGTGAGATAGGGCGGCCCGATCTGGCGGAGCGGGCTGAGGAGCTGAAGCAGACCCTCCCGCCGCGGTCTCTGGGGGTGATGACCGCTCTGGCGGCCGCACCGGCCGACACGGATGTCTTCCTGGTGGGTCATGCCGGGCTGGAGACCTTCATCACCGCCGGCGACATCTGGAGGGCGATGCCGATGGACACCGAGGTCGAGGTGAAGATCTGGCACGTCCGGGCCGAGGACATCCCGCCGGCCGATCAACAGGAGGCGTGGCTCTACGACCTCTGGTCTGAGATCGACGATTGGATAAGTGCCGAGCTGTCCCGGACCGGTTAGGTTCTGGCTCGATGACTCTCCTCGGGAACATCCTCTGGCTCATCCTCTGCGGCTTCTGGATGGCGATCCTCTATCTGATCGGTGGCCTCCTCGGTCTGGTCCTGATCGTCACCATTCCCCTCGGCATCCAGGCGTTCAAGCTGGCCGGTTACGTGATCTGGCCATTCGGGCGGACCGTGGTGAGCCAGCCTGGGGCGTCGCCGGTGTGGACTGCCATCGGCAATGTGATCTGGGTGATCCTGATCGGCTGGTGGCTCGCCCTGGCCCACGTGGTGGCCGCTGTCCTCTTCTTCATCACCATCATCGGGATCCCCTTCGGGGTGGCCAACCTCAAGCTGGCCCGGTTGGCGCTGCTGCCCTTCGGGTTCGATGTGGCCACGCAGCCGATGGGTGGCGAGCCGGTGCTCTACGTCCCCCAGCTCGGGACATCGACGACGGTCCCGGTCGACACATTCACCTCGGAGACGCCTGTCGATCCGCCCCAGGTCACGGGGCCGTCTTCGGCTCCATGAAAGGCATCATCTTGCGCAACTCCCGGCCCACGTCTTCGATCTGGTGGGCCCGGTTGGCCGCCCGCTGCTCGTAGAGGAACGGCGCTCCCTCCCGGGCCTGGGCCATCCACTCGTTGGCGAAGGCGCCTGATTGGATGTCGGCCAGGGCGTTCTTCATGGCGGCGCGGGTCTCGTCGGTGATGATGCGAGAGCCGCGGGTGTAGTCCCCGTATTCGGCGGTGTCCGACACCGAGTAACGCATCCAGGAGAGACCTCCCTCGTAGAGGAGATCTACGATCAGCTTCAGCTCGTGGAGGGTCTCGAAGTAGGCCGACTCCGGCTGGTAACCCGCCTCCACCAGGGTCTCGAAGGATGCCTTGATCAGCTCCGAGATCCCCCCGCACAGGATGACCTGCTCACCGAACAGATCCGTCTCGGTCTCCTCCTTGAAGGTCGTCTCCAAGATCCCGGCCCGCCCACCACCGATGCCCGAGGCGTAGGAGAGGGCAAGGGCCCGGGCGTTCCCGGATGCGTCCTGATGGACGGCGAGCAGGCAGGGGACCCCCGAACCTTCGGTATAGGTGCGTCGAACCAGATGGCCCGGTCCCTTCGGGGCGATCATGGCGACATCGACGTCTTCGGGCGGCACGATCTCACCGAAGTGGATGTTGAAGCCGTGGGCGAAGAGCAGAGTGTCGCCGGAGTCCAGGTAGGGCTCGACCGATTCGGAGTAGATGACCCCCATCACCTGGTCCGGGACCAGCATCATGATGGTGTCCGCCCATTCCGCAGCCGCGTCCGGCGTCAGGACCGTCAGTCCCTCCGACTCTGCCTCGGCCCAACTCGATGAGCCCTCACGCAACCCGACTACCACATCGACACCGGACTCCTTCAGGTTCAGGGCATGAGCGTGACCCTGGCTGCCGTAGCCGATGACGGCGACCTTCTTGGCCTTGATCAGGTCGAGATCGCTGTCTGCGTCGTAGTAGATGGTTGCCATGCCGCGATTGTGGTCGGTTTGGCGCTCGCGAAAAACTCGGCGTCATAGGATGCCTGACGCATGACGACCAAGATCAGATCTCAGGAGGTGACCGAGGGCGCGGCCAAGGCTGGTGCGAGGGCGATGCTCCGTGCGGTCGGCCTCACCGAAGCGGACTTCGACCGTGCTCAGGTCGGTGTGGTGTCGGCGGGGAACGAGGTGACGCCGTGCAACCTCACCGGGCCCGAGCTGTCCCGGCATGCCAAGACCGGGGTGGCCGCGGCCGGGGGAGTCGGATTGGTCTTCTCCACCATCGCCGTCTCCGATGGGATCTCGATGGGCCACGAAGGGATGCGCGCCTCTCTCGTCTCCCGTGAGGTGATCGCCGACTCGGTCGAGTTGGTGATGCACGCCGAGCGGTTCGATGCGTTGGTCGCCATCGCCGGGTGCGACAAGTCGCTACCCGGGATGCTGATGGCTGCCGCCCGACTCGATCTCCCTGCGGTGTTTCTCTATGGCGGCTCCAGTCTTCCCGGGCACTACGCCGGCCGTGACATCTCGATCGTCGACGTGTTCGAGGGGATCGGCGCCGAGTCCGAAGGCCGGATAACGATCGATGAGCTCCTCGCCATAGAAAGGGCCGCCTGCCCTGGAGCAGGTTCCTGTGCTGGGATGTTCACCGCAAACACCATGGCATCGGTCGGGGAGGCGATCGGAATGTCACTTCCGGGCTCGGCCTCCGTTCCGGCTGTCGATCCGCGGCTGAACGACTACGCCGAGAGATCCGGTGAGGCAGTGATGAGACTGCTCGAGGACGGGGTTCGCCCCCGGGACATCATGACCCGCCCTGCCTTCGAGAATGCGATCACCACCGTCATGGCGCTCGGTGGCTCCACCAACGCCGTGCTCCATCTCCTCGCCATCGCCCATGAGGCCGGTGTGCACCTCGAGCTGGAGGATTTCGACCGGATCTCACGACGCACCCCGCACCTGGGTGACCTCAAGCCATTCGGCAGGTATCACATGGTTGACCTGGACCGTGTGGGTGGCGTGCCCATCGTCCTCAGGGCCCTCCTCGACGAAGGTCTGCTTCACGGCGACACGATGACGGTGACCGGCCGCACGATGGCGGAGAACCTGGCTGAGACCGTCTTCGAGACCGACCAGGACGTCATCGCCCCGCCCGGCTCGCCGCTGGCGGCAGAAGGGGGGATCGCCGTTCTCAGGGGCAACCTCGCCCCCGGTGGGGCCGTGGTCAAAGTCGCCGGCATCGACCTCGATGTGTTCGAGGGGCCGGCGCGGGTTTTCGACGGCGAACAGGGCGCCCTCCAGGCGCTCTTCGACCATCTCATCCAGCCCGGCGATGTCGTCGTCATCCGTACCGAGGGCCCCAAGGGCGGCCCCGGGATGCGCGAGATGCTTCAGATCACCGCCGCCATCAAGGGGGTTGGGCTGGGCAAAGAAGTCCTTCTGGTCACGGATGGGCGGTTCTCCGGCGGGACCACCGGCTTGTGCATCGGGCATGTGGCTCCCGAGTCAGAGGCGGGAGGGCCGATGGCCCTGGTGGAGGATGGCGACCGCATCCGGGTCGATGTCGCTTCGCGAAGCCTCGATGTCCTGGTCGGCGACGAGGTGCTGGCCGATCGTGCCGCCAGGTGGTCTCCCCACCCCGCCAGGTACGACACCGGCGCCCTGGCCAAATACGCCCGTCTCGTTGGGTCGGCCGAGACCGGAGCCGTGACCGGTTGACCGAGGGCAACTAGCTTCTTCGGTGTGAGCGCCGAGCCAGTTCCACCGGAGAGGGAACGCAGGGGGCTGTTCAGACGCGCTGCGCGGGGAGCCACCAATGTCGCCCTGGAAGTCGTCGATCCCGATCTGGTGCTCGATCACGTCGATGTCAACGCCCTCATCGAGAGAGTGGACGTCAATCAGCTGTTGGACCGGATCGACGTCGAACGTCTCATCGGCCGGATCGACATCGACGAATTGCTCAAGCGCGCCGACATCGATGCGCTGATGGAGAGGGTCGACGTCAAGGCCCTGGTCGACCGGGCCGGCATCCCCGAGATCGTGGCCGAGAGCACGAGCCACCTCACGGGTTCTGCCCTGGACCTGTTTCGCAAGCCGATAGTCGGGATCGACGAGATCTCATATCGCGGCCTGAACCGGCTGATCGGCCGTGATCCCCGTGACTTCCCCTCGGGCCCAGGGGCCCTCGTCAACTGGGTAGATGAGCACACACAGGACACGGGTGTCCGGACCGGCCGCTACGCCGGGCCGGTGACCCGGTTGATCGCCTTCGTCCTGGACAGTCTGATCGTCACAACCGGTTTCACCCTGATCGTTGCCGGCGTCACCTACTTGATCGAGTTGGTCAGCAGCGTTGAGGTCAGCGCCGATGGAGGTGGGCCGTGGTATGTCCTCGGGTTCGTCCTCTGGGCATTTCTCTACCTCTGGCTGTCTATCGCCATATTCGGCAAGACACTGGGCAAGACGATCATGGGTGTCCGCGTGGTGGGGCGAGACGGGTCGTTGGCCCTTCACGGACGTCAGGCGTTCCTGCGGGCTCTCACCTATCCCCTGAGCTTCGCCATCGTCGGCATCGGGTTGCTCGGCATCGTCTTCGGCCGGGAACGGAGGGCCTGGCACGACCACTTCGCCCGCACTGCAGTCGTCTACGACTGGGGAAGCCGGGAGGCTCGTCTCTCCACCCCGCTGGCAGCCTGGCTGGAGCGGAAAGGTCTGGAAGACTGACCTAGCGGAAGCGTGCCGGCGTGTATCTCCCGGCATCGACACCGGCAGCGGCGAGGTATCGAGGGGGAGCGGTCCCGGTCACCAGTGCCGCCACCAGAGCACCGGCCCCCGGTGAGGTCTGGATTCCGGTGCCGCCCTGACCCACCAGCCAGAAGAACCCCGGAGCGCTCTCCTCTTCACCGATCACCATCTCTCGGTCCGGGGCGAAGGTCCTCAGCCCGGTCCATTGCGAGCTCACAGTCCTGATGCCGAGTGTGGTGGCCTCGTTGATGCGATCGATCGCCAGGGCGATGTCAGCCATCTCGGGTCGGGGATCGGTGGGGAGGGAGGGCGTCTCTTCGGCCAGGGAGCAGAGGAATTGGGCGCCGTCGGGCCGGAAATAGAACCGTTCCTCCACGTCGACCACGAAGGGCCAGGCCGAGAAGGCGCTGTCACCGGGCACCATGAAGGCGGTGCGGCGCAGGGGCTGGAGACCGATCGGACCGATGCCGGCCAGTCCGGCGACGACGTCACCCCAAGCACCGCTGGCATTGACCACCGCCGTGCAGTCGACGTGGCCCCCGGGTGTCGAAACCCGCCATCCGTCCTTTCGCCGGATCAGCCCGGTCACCGGTGTGGTCAGACGCAACTGGGCGTCATGGCGGCGGGCGATCCTCACGAAGGCCTGGTGGAGCCGGGCGACATCGATGTCGAGGGCGTTTGGCTCGTAGAGCCCGCCGGCCACCCAGTCCGATCTCATTCGGGGCACCAACCGGATCACCTCCGACGCGTCGACCAGGGTGGAGCCGGTGCCGGCGGCCTTCTCCTCCAGCAGGGAGGTGCGTTCTCTGGTTGCCACCCAGAGCAGGCCGCGTGTGGATAGCAGCGGCGCGTCGGCGGAGCCGTCCGGCGGGCCGTCGAGGAAGGCCTTGCTGGCGGCTGCCAAGGGTCGTGTCCCCTTTCCGCCGTAGTTGGCCACATACATCGCGGCCGACCGCCCGGTGGTGTGAAAGGCGAGGGTGCGCTCCGTCTCGAGCAGGGTCACGGAGCCGTGGGGGGCGAGGTGGGCCGCCGCGGACACGCCCGCGATGCCCCCACCGATCACTACGAAGTCGGTCACGTGGGAGCGGGCACGTCAGCGTTGGGCCCGGGTGTGACCACCACCCGGCCGATGACTTTGCGTTCGGCGACCCAACGCATCGCCTCGACGGCGTCGGCGAGCGGGTAGGTCTTCTGCACCAGCGGGCGAAGGGTCCCGTCGGCCACCCACTCCATGATCCTTCGGTTGTTCTCGGAGCTCCTCTCCGGCTCCTCCAGGTTGAATCGGCCCCAGAACACGCCGATCACCGAGTTCCCCTTGACCAGGTTGAGGTTCACGGGGATCGTCGGGATGACACCGGAGGCAAAGCCGACAACTAGGACCCGCCCGTTCCAATTGGTCGAGCGAAGGGCCTGCTCGGTTGCCTCACCTCCAACCGGGTCATAGACCACGTCCACTCCTCCGCCTGGCGTCGCGGCCGCGATTCCGTCCCGGAGCGGCACCATGTCATATCGAATGACCGAATCAGCGCCGGCCGCCCGCACCGCATCGGCCTTGTCGGCGGAGGAGACCGCAGCCAGCACCCTCGCCCCCAGCGCCTTACCGATCTGAACCGCCGAGATCCCCACCCCGCCACCCGCCCCGAGAACCAGCAGGGTCTCGCCCTCGGCGAGCCCGGCCCGATCGACGAGTGCGTGGTAGGACGTCCCGTAGGCGACCGGGATAGCTGCGCCCTCTTCGAACCCGATCGTCTCGGGCAACTGCATGATCGCGCCCGGATAGGCGATGGTTTTTTCCGCCAGAGCTCCCATGCCGACGAAGCCGCATACCCGGTCACCCGGGGAGAGACCTTCGACCCCGTCTGCCGTCTCGACGACCCCGGCGAACTCGTTGCCCGGCACGAAGGGAAGCTCGGGTTTCACCTGGTACTGGCCGGCGACGACGAGCAGATCGGCAAAGTTCACCGCGGCAGCCTCGACCCGGACCAATGCGGTGCCGTGCAACGGCTCCGGATCCGGCATCTCGCCGACCCTCAGGGCCTGCCAGCCGTCATAGCTGTCACAGATCAGGGCGCGCATCGTCGAGCCAGCCTACGGACATCGGGCGCCACGCTCTGACACAATCGGGGAGTGCCTATAGAGCCGATACCTTCCAGGTTCGACCTGCCCGACCCGGGCCCTGGCGACGGCGACGTGGTGGCGGTCGGGGCCGATCTGGAGCCGGGCACGCTTCTCCAAGCGTACCGAAAGGGTCTGTTCCCCATGGGCCTCCCGGACGGGCATCTCGGCTGGTGGTCCCCGGTCGACCGGGCCATCCTGCCCCTGCGGGGGCTCCACATCAGCAGATCACTCCGCCAATCGACCCGGCGTTTCCAGGTCTCGGTCGATGCCGACTTCGAGGGCGTGATCCGCGGATGTGCCGACTCGAGACGTCGTGACCCCTGGATCAGTGACGAGTTCGTCGACGCCTACACCCAGCTCCACCGGCTTGGTTGGGCTCACTCGGTGGAAGTCTGGGACCACGATGGCCGGTTGGCCGGTGGGCTCTATGGAGTCTCCATCGGTGGCCTCTTTGCGGGGGAGTCGATGTTCCACGAGGCAAGGGACGCCTCGAAGGTGGCTCTCGTGCACCTGGTGGTGGTGATGACCAGAGGCGGGGGGCGTCTCCTCGATGTGCAGTGGCAAACCCCACATCTGCAGTCCCTGGGGGCGGTGATCATCGGCCGGGAGGCGTATCTGGGCAGATTGGATGCGGCTCTCGCCGGGCCGGACGTGTTCGACTCGGCCCACGAGAGCGACAGCGTCTGACAGCTAGAGTCGCATCTCAATCCTGGAGGAGCGTTGCGGGCCGTCGTTGCCGGAGTCGATCTGACCGCCATGGGCCGGCGCGTCGCCGAGCGGGCCGGGATGATGGCCGAGTCGGCCGGTGACCGTCTTCGTCTGGTCCACGTCCTCGAGCCGGTCGGCGAGGCGATGATCGAGCCTTCCCTGGCGAAGCTCATGCGCGAGTATCAGGTGGCCGAGGCGACCAAGCTCGCCCAGTGGGTGATGCAGCGGGCATCGGTCGAGGTGGAACTGGATCTGGTCAAGGGCTCACCCTCCTGGGAGCTGGCTGCTGCGGGGAAGACTGCCGGCCTGGTGGTGGTCGGGTCGTCGTCGATAAACGCCTTTTCGGTGGGCCCGGTGGCGAAGCGGGTGGCCCGCAAGTCGACCACCGATACCCTGCTGGTACGTCGCCAGCCGCGTGTGCCCTATCGGAAGGTGATCGCGGCGGTCGATTTCTCGGAGCATTCCCGACTGGCGGTCAACCGCGCCATCGACATGTTCCCAGGCGCTGACGTGACGGCGCTCTATTCGATGCCGTCACGTTTCGACCCGCTCCTGGCTGGGGCGGGTCTGTTCACCGAAGAGTTGGAGGCATCGCGCGGGGCCCGGCTCCGTATGGCCGAAGACCGCATGGCTGAGTTCACCGCGCCCTGGGACAGCAGCATCCGAACCTTGGTCGTCGACGGCCCCCCGACAGAGACCATCGACGAGGTGGTGCGGCGGAGAGGCGCGGACCTCGTCATCGTCGCCAGCAGGGGCGCCACTGCCACCCGCATGGTCCTGCTCGGCAACGTCGCCGAGGGCCTGATCTCGGAGGCCCCATGCGACGTTCTCGTCGCCAAGGCCAAGGCGCCATTCCGGCGCCCTTGACCATCTAGTCGACCGGGAATCTGATGGTGAAGGAGGTTCCCGACGGGTCGGAGTCGACCGATATCTCGCCGCCGGTGCGGTTGACGATGGTGTGGACCGTGTGCAGTCCGAGACCGGTCCCCTGACCCGGCGCCTTGGTGGTGAAAAAGGGATCGAAGATCCGGCTCAGCACGTCCGGGTCGATGCCGGGCCCGGTGTCCGACACGCGCACGAGGACAGACTCGTCCTCTCGTGATGCCTCGATCGTGAGGGTCCCCGATCCATCCATGGCATCGGCGGCGTTGTCGATGAGGTTGGTCCAAACCTGATTCAGATCTCGGCCCGATGCCTCGATCGTCGGCAGTTCGGGCTCGATGTCGACGACTGTCTCGATGCCGCGCAATTTGTGCTTGAGGAGGATGAGAGTGTCCCGTATCCCGTCGGTGGGATCGATGCGCTGCACCGGTCCCTGATCGAGATAGGAGTAGTTCTTCACCACTCGGACCAGCTCCGAGATCCTGCCGGCGGCTATGCGTACCTCCCCGATCAGCTGAGAGGCGAGGACCCTGAGGCCGAGCCACCGGCTGAATTTGGACACGGTCTCCTCATCCAGCCCGGTGACGGTGGTCTCCAACAGGTCGCGATCCCAGCCATCGGCGACCAGCGCAGCGGCCAGGTCCCAGGCGTCGTCCACATCCTGTTGCTCGAGCCAGCCGGCCACATCCTCTTCCCGTTCCGACCGCGACAGAGGGTCGAGCCCGTCGGGCTGCTCGGGAACCGGGATGGGCCCGTCCATGACGTTGGCGATCCCGGCGAGGTCGATGGTGGCCGCGCCCAGGTCCACATAGACCTCCTCGGCGCGTGCCATGCTCCGCCCGACCGCCGCAGCCGGATTGTTCAGCTCGTGCATGAGCTGCGCCGCCATTCGGCCGAGGGCGGCCATTCGCTCCTCGTGCCGGAGGGTGTCCTCGATTCCTCGCAGCCGTGAGGTGACGGTGCGGAACATGCGGCGCACCACCCTGGAGTCCTGGATCAGATCCTCGAAGGCGTTGGCCGGGATCCGGATGAGGGTCGCGGGCGTGGCAGTGGTGACGCTGGCAGTTCGAGGCGCGTTGTCGAGAAGAGCGATCTCTCCCACCACCTCACCCGGGCCGAGTGTGGCGAGTGTGACTTCGCGGTCGGCTCCCTGCTTGGTCACCCTCAGTTCCCCGTCGACGATCACGAACATGTCCTCCGAGAGTGAGTCCTCCTCGATGATGACCTTCTCCGCTTCGACCTCGATTCGCTCCGACTTGCTGCATACCTGGTCGAGCAAGGTCTGAGGGAGATCGGCGAAGTAGGGCAGCCCCCGCAGCACCTCGGCGATGTCGTTCAAAGCTCCGCCAGGTGGGTGTGCACGAACCGGATGGCGGTGGCGCCTTCGCCGACCGCACCGGCTACCCGCTTGATCGAACCGTGCCGGACATCACCTGCGGCGAATATCCCCGGGACGCTGCTCTCGAGCGGCAACGGATCACGTTCCATGCTCCAGCCCTTCAGCGGGCCCAGGTCCTCGCCCGTGAGGATGAACCCGCGATCGTCCAGTTGGACCAGCCCTTCGAGCCATTCGGTGTGGGCTGTCTGCCCGATGAAGATGAACACGGCGCCGGCCGGGACCTTCTCCTCTTCCTGCGTCTCACGGTCCCTCAGCACCAAGGTCTCGAGATGGGTGTCACCGTATGCCGACACGACCTGGGCATGGGGCCGAACGTGGACCGCTGGATTGGCCTCGAGATTGTCGATGAGGTACTTCGACATCGTCCCGGTCAAGTCGTCATCTTTGATGAGGATGGTCACCGAGTCGGTGAATCTCGACAGGAAGAGTGCAGCCTGGCCGGCCGAGTTCCCACCCCCGACGACGAACATCGGCTGGTCGCGATGATTCGACGCCTCGATGTTCGAAGTCCCGTAATACACGCCCGCTCCAATGAGCGGCTCTAGACCTTCGGCGGTGAGCTTCCGGTAGGAGACGCCGGAGGCGATGATCAGGGCCTTGCAGGTGATGGCAGAGCCATCGTCGAGATGAACGATGGTGAAGGGGTCGTTTCTCGTCAGTCGGCTGACCGTCCCGGGCACCAGAATCTCCGCGCCCAGTCGCTCTGCCTGTGCCGACGCTCGCCGCGCCAGATCATTGCCACTCAGCCCCTTGGGAAAGCCGAGGTAGTTCTCGATCAGAGAGCTCTGCCCGGCCTGTCCCCCCGGTGCCTCGCTCTCGATGAGCAGGGTGCTCAGACCCTCGGATGCACCGTAGACGGCGGCGGCGAGCCCGGCCGGGCCGGCGCCGATGATGACCACGTCGTAGACCTCAGACGTGGCGTGAGTCTTGAGGCCGACGCGCTCGGCGACCTGTGCGGGCGTCGGATTGAAGATCGGTGGCCCATCACCGAACAGCACCACCGGCAGGTCGGCCATGTTGGCCCCTGCCTCCTCGGTCAGTATCCATGCCTGTGGATCGGTCTCGATGTCCATCGAGCGATAGGGGATCTGGTTGCGGGCCAGGAAGGCCTTGAGCTCATGGGCGGCACGAGACCACTGCTGTCCGATCACCCTGATGCCGTCGAATCTGGGCCGGTATGCCGCCATCCAGTCCTCGAGCAGGTCGTCGAGTATCGGGTAGAGCTTGTCCTCGGGTGGATCCCACGGCTTCATGATGTAGTGGTCGAGCCCAACGTCGTTGATCGCCTGGATGGCCGCCTCTGTGTCCGCATACGCAGTGAGCAAGGCGCGCTTGGCATTGGGGTGAATCTCGAGGGTCTCCCGTAGGACGTCGATGCCGGTCACCGAAGGCATTCTCTGGTCGACCACCATGAGCGCCACCGGCGTGCCCTGGAGGGCGAGGGTGCGAAGGGTGTCGATGGCTTCCTGGCCGCCGCCGGCCCACACGATTCGGTAGTCGTCCGCGTATCGGGCGCGCAGGTCCCTCTGGACCGCCTGGACCACTTCCGGTTCGTCGTCGACCGCGATTATTACCGGCTTGACCTCGGTCATCTCTGCACGACCATGTCCTCGAAGCAGAACTGCCACGTCTCCCCGGGCTCGATCGAGCGGATGAGGGGATGTCCGATGTTTTCCCAATGCTTCCGGGCGTGTCTGTTCTTCGAGGCATCACAGCAGCCCACCGCACCGCAGCTCAGGCAGGCCCGGAGATGGACCCATCGGTCACCTAGCTCTACGCACTGCTCACACACGGTGGCAGTGGGCTCCGCCGGCACCAGCCCGACGAAGTGCTCACAAGGCGCATTCACGTCCGTAGGTCACCTCCCACCCCGAAAATAGCGTTCCCGATATCGATATGGCGCGACGGACAAACCCTAGAGGGTGAAATCGCCGCGAAAGCCAGGGCCTCAGCCGGTCAGACGGCGTCCAGGGCCTGCCTCAGGGCCCGCGCCACGAACACCTTGGCCAGGTGGCTCTTGTACTCGACCGACCCGTAGAGATCCTCCAGGACGGTCACGTCCTCGAGGGCGTGCTCCGCTGCGGCCTTCACCGCCTCGTCGGAACCGTCGGTGCCGACGAGGGCATTGGCCACACCGAGGGCAAGCGAGGGCTTGGTGCCCACACCGGTCAGACCCACCCGGGCGTCTTCGACCGTCCCGTTGCTCTTCTTGACCCATGCGGCCGCACCGGCCACGGCGTAGTCACTGTGCCCCCCTCTACGACCCAGCTTGTCGTAGGCGGACGCCTCGCCGGGCCCCATCTTGGGCAGTTGGATCTCGACCAGTATCTCGTTGGGTTGCAGAGCGGAGGTCAGAGCGTCGATGCAGAACTCCGACGCCTGGATCTCTCTCGAGCCTGATGCCGACCTTGCGATCATCTTCCCGCCCAAGGCGATCACAGCTGCGGGCTGGTCGGCGGCGACATCGGAGTGTGCCAGCGAGCCGCATGTGGTGCCACGGTTCCGAACCTGCACGTCCCCGGTCACCTGTGCCGCCCTCGATAGGGCGGCGCCATGTTCTGCGATCAAGGAGTCCGAGGCGGTGGTGGCATGGGTCACCAGCGCCGGCACCGAGATGTACTGACCCTGATCGGTGATCTCGCCGAGACCGGGGATACGGCTGATGTCGACGACAACGGGTGGTGAGAAGAGCCTGGTCTTCATCAGTGGGATCAGGCTCATCCCGCCGGCGAGGACCTTGGATCCCTCACCGACCGCGCCGAGCGCCTCGTCCAGCGTGGACGGGGCTACGTAGTCGAATGCTCTTGGGTACATCAGGAGCCCCTATCCCAATCCGGAGGTGGCGGCTCCTCCCCACGCATCCTGGCCGAGGCGTACTCAACAGCCCTGACGATGTTGTGATAGCCGGTGCAGCGACAAAGGTTGCCCTCGATGCCGTGCCGGATCTCGGCTTCGGAAGGGTTGTCGTTCCCATCGAGGAGGGCGATCGCCGACATGATCATGCCTGGAGTGCAGTAACCGCACTGCAGCCCATGTCGTTCCCAGAAGCCTTCCTGGACGGGGTGAAGAGTGTCACCATCGGCCACTCCCTCGATGGTCGTTATGTCGGCGGCCTCGGCCTGAACGGCGAACATCGTGCACGACTTGACGGCCTTGCCGTCCAAGTGGACCGTACATGCGCCGCAGTAGCCGGTCTCACACCCGACGTGCGTGCCCGTGAGCCCCATCTGCTCCCGGATGAAATGGACGAGAAGAGTTCGGGGCTCGACATCGGCCGTGACCGCCCCGCCATTGATCTTCATTGATACTTCCATGCCCGCAACACGCTAGTAGTGAGACAGGGGACCAACCCCCCCTCCATTGGCACCCGGTGGACCGCCAGGATCAGATCACAACAGTCACTCGACGAGGAAGTGGTCGGGGAAGCAATACTTCCAGGTCTCTCCGGGCTCGAGCGAGCGGATAAGGGCATGCCCGTCTTGCTCCCAGTGCTTTCGGGCGTGTCGATTCTTCGAATTGTCGCAGCACCCGACCTGTCCGCATGAGAGGCACGATCGCAGGTGGACCCATGTGTCTCCTGCTGCCACGCACTGGTCACACACGTCCGAGCGGGGATCGGCCTCGGTCTCGAGCCGTCTGAAGTGAAAGCACGGCCTGGTCACGCCATGGATGGCATCGGGAAGGAGGCCCCCGGCTGAGGCGGCCGCCTTCCGTCAGTTCTTCCCGTCAACCGGCGCGAGCCCCTGCAGCCACGAGGGCACGGCCAACGAAGACCGGCAGCATGTCGCGACGGTAATCCTCACCCGCATACAGGTCTCCCATGATGTCGTCACCGACCTCGTCGACAGCGGCTCGGGCGGCGGCTTCGGCGGAGTCTTCCGTGATTGGGTTGCCCACCAGGCCATCCGCCACGGACTCGAGGACTGTCGCCTTGGGAGTCAGCCCGCCGACCGCGACCGTGCAGGAGGTGCAGGTGCCGTCTTCGTCGACGTCCACCACCGCGCAAGCGCCGACGATGGCATAGCGGGACGCCGGGTTGAACAGCTTGGCGTAGGCGGACCCCTGACTGTCTCCTTCGGCGGTGACCCTTATGGCGGTCAGCAGCTCGTCTTCGTTCAAAGCAGATTCGAACAGGCCGGTGAAGAAGTCTGCGGCAGCCATATCGCGGGTAGCCCCACCTTTGGACATCGCCGTCATCGTCGCGCCTAGAGCAGCGAACACGGTGGGGAGGTCTGAGGCAGGATCGGCATGAGCAACATTGCCGCCCACCGTGCCGCGATTCCTCACCTGGGGGTCGCCGATCATCCCGGCAGCCTCTTTCAGCGCAGCCGGGAACCCGGCTGCGCCCTCTGAGGCCAGCATCGAGTGCGTTGTCAGGGCACCGATGGTGAATCCGCCGTTGGAGCCGATCCCGCGGAGGTCGTCGATGCGCCCGATGTCGATCAATGTCCCCGGTGAGGTCATCCGGATCTTCATCATCGGGAGCAAACTGTGCCCGCCGGCGATGAAACGCCCCCCGGTGTCTGACTTGAGGTCGAGCGCCTGTCCGACTGACTCAGCGCGTACGTACTCGAACGGTCGCGGGTACATCATTCACCTCCGCCGTTGCCGGCTGCTGCGATCGCTTTCTGGATCTTCTCGGGGGTCAGAGGCATGTTCATGTGGGTGACTCCCAGTGGTGCCAGGGCATCCAGCACCGCACTCGAGACGGCTGCGGTGGCAGCGATCGTCCCCATCTCTCCAGCCCCTTTCACGCCCAACGGATTGTGTGGTGAGGGAGTCTCGATGCGATCCACGGAGATCGAGGGGAATCCGTCGGCTCGTGGCATCGCATACGAGAGCATCGAGCCGGAAAGAAGCTGTCCGTTCTCGTCGTAGATTCCGTGCTCCCAGAGCGCTTGACCGACCCCCTGAACGATCCCACCGAGGATCTGGCCTTCGACGATCATCGGGTTGATCACGTTGCCCACGTCGTCGACAGCTGCATAGCTCTGCAGATCGACCTGGCCGGTCTTCGGATCGATCTCGATCTTGGCGACATGCGCGCTCGCCGGGAAAGTGAAGTTGGAAGGGTCGTAGAAGGTCATCTCTTCGAGGCCCGGTTCCATGCCCTCCGGGAGGTTGTCTGCGACGATGCTGGCGAAGGCGAGCTCGGCGAACGTCTTCACCGCTTCGGGCGAGCCTGCCACCGAGATCGTGCCCTCGTCCTGGTCGTACACCATGTCTTCGACCGACGCCTCCAGCTGGTGAGCCGCGATCTTCTTCAGCTTCTCGCGGATCTTCTCGGCGCTCTTGACGAGAGCACTCCCGCCGAGTGCGGCGCTCCGGCTCCCGTAGGTGCCAACGCCGTACTGGACCCGATCCGTGTCGCCGTGGACGATGTCGATGTCCTCGATTTCGATGCCGAACTGGTCGGCCACAATCTGAGCAAACGTCGTCTCATGGCCTTGGCCATGGGAGTGCGATCCCGTCATCACTGTGACCTTTCCGGTCGGGTGGACGCGGATGGCCCCGCTCTCGAAGAGACCGATGGCCGCGCCCAGGCCGACTGCGGCCGCCGATGGGGCCGGACCGCTTGCCTCGATGCAGCTGGCGAATCCCACCCCGACCAGACGCCCTTCGGCCCGGGCAGCCTCCTGCTCCTTGCGCAGCGACTGGTAGCCAGAGAGACTCTCGATCTTGTCGAAGAGAGCCGGGTAGTTGCCGCTGTCGTAGACGAGTGCCACCGGGGTCTGGTATGGGAATTGGTCGGCCTGGATCAGGTTCTTCCGTCGGAATTCGACCGGGTCCATACCCAACTTGCGGGCGGCGAGGTCCACCATCGTCTCCAGCATGTAGGAGGCCTCGGGGCGTCCGGCGCCTCTGTAGGCGTCGACGGGCACAGTGTTCGTGAACGTGCCATACGCCTCCCCGAAGATGAGCGGCGTCTTGTAGACGCCGGCGAACAGGGTGACGTACAGAGCCGTGGGGATGAGCGGTGCGAACGTCGACAGATAGGCACCCATATTCGCCCACGTGGTGACATGCAACGCCGTCATCGTTCCGTCGTCGTTTACCCCGAGCCTCGCTTTCGTTACGTGGTCGCGGCCCTGGGCATCGGTGACAAAGGACTCTGAACGAGAAGCCACCCATTTGACCGGCCGTCCCACGGCACGAGCGACGAACGGGACGATCACCTCCTCCGGGTAGTGGAAGATCTTGCTACCAAAACCCCCGCCAACGTCGGGCGATACCACCCGGATCTTGTGCTCGGGGATACCGAGTGTGAAGGCTCCGAGCAGCAGCCGGATGGTGTGGGGGTTCTGGCTCGTCGTCCAGACCGTCACCGACTGGGTCGCCTCGTCCCACTCGGCTGCTGTGGCACGTGGCTCCAGGGCGTTCGCGATGAGACGTTGGTTGACGAACTCCAATTCGACCACGTGGTCGGATTCAGACAGGGCTTCGTTCACCTGATCCTCGTCTCCGAGGGGCCAGTGGAAGCTCTGGTTCTTGTCCACGCTGTCGTGGACGAGTGGTGCGTCGTCGGCCATCGCCGCTCGGGCGTCGACAACGGCCGGCAGTGGTTCTAGATCGACCTCGATGAGATCGAGAGCGTCTTCGGCGATGTATGGGGACTCGGCGACCACGACTGCGATCCCATCACCGACGTGGCGTACCTTGTCGACGGCTAGGGGGTTGTGCGGTGGCATGTTGAGATCGGGCACCTGCCATCCACATGGCAGCGATCCACACTTGAACCCACCGGTTCCTTCCAGGAGATCCTCGCCTGTGTAGACCGCGATGACCCCCTCGAGGGCTTCGGCCTGCGAGGTGTCGATGCTGTTGATCGTGGCGTGCGCCAGGGGGCTTCGCTTCACGGCCGCAAAAGCCATATTGGGGAGAACCAGGTTGGCCACATACTTGCCCTGACCCTGGAGGAAACGCGGGTCTTCGACTCGCTTTACGGACGTTCCCATGTACCGGCTCATGACTGACCTCCACCCATCGCGGCTGCCCCCAACTTGACGGCCTTGACGATGTTCTCGTAACCCGTGCAGCGACAGAAGTTTCCTTCGAGGCCATGGCGTACGTCCTGGTCGGTGATCCCCGGGTTCCCGTCTGCGATCTTCACCGACGCCATGATCATCCCCGGAGTACAAAAGCCGCACTGGAGGCCGTGGGCGTCCCAGAACGCCTGCTGCATGGGATGGAGTTGCCCATTACTCGCCAGGCCCTCGATCGTGGTGATGTCGGAACCGTCAGCCTGAACGGCGAGAACGGTGCATGACTTCACTGCCATGCCGTCCATGTGCACGGTGCACGCACCGCATTGGCTCGTGTCACATCCGATGTTGGTTCCGGTCAGACCGAGGTTGTTCCTGACGAAGTCGGCGAGGAGAATCCTGGGTTCGACGTCAGCCGATACCTCCTTGCCATTGATGGTCATGGAGACATTCATGGAGGCCCCTTTCAGCCGTGACGCCGGAGCCTCGAAACATATCAAAGGCAAGAGGTGCGTGCGCCCCGAATCTCCCTCGAGCCGATACGGAAGGGCTCAGGAACGCCCGTGACCTGGAGAACGATATGGCCACGGTCGAGACGCTTCGCCCCCCTGTCAGTCGCACACGCTGCGTCGACCGACTCGAGGTCGTCAGATCTTCGATCCACGTCGGAGATGACCGTGGCCCCGGCCTCGCTCGGAATCTAGATTCGCAGCTCATGACTGCGCCACGTGCTGCCGCCATCGTGACCTGGGTGTACGCCGCCGGGTTCGGCATTTCGGCTATCCCGATCGCGATGTTTCTCGCGCGCAGGGGCAGGCTGCCCAACTTCCTCGGTCTCTTCGAAAGCTACGGCGGCCCCTGGTCGGCGCGGTTCTCCGACGGAGCCTTCATCGCCCTCCTGCTCGCGTTCTTCGTCGTGACGGGGGTCGCAGCGTGGTCCGCCTGGTTGCTGTGGAACGGATCCAGGACCGGTGCGGTGATCAACCTGATCCTCCTCCCGGTTGAGGCGATCTTCTGGATTGGGTTCGCGCTACCCATACCCTGGGTGTTCGGCATCGCTCGAGTAGTGCTGATCGTCGCCGGGTGGAGCTCGCTGGCGAACGCGTAGCGACAGCACACTGTCGCATGGGAGCTGACGTCGTACACGGTTGACGTTCTGGGTGGTTCTGGGTCGGAATTGGGGAGTCGTTCGGGTGGTCCATCGAGACGATGGAAGCCCGGTCCTATGGTGGAGGCCTGGTGGCCCGACGAAGTCGCCACCGCCCGTGCTTGGGATGTCGATAGAGGACGAGGCCCAGGCGGTGGATGGCAACATGGTGGTGGAACCAGCACAAGGTGATCAGGTTCTCCGGTTCGGTCGGGCCCCCCTCGCTCCTGGGAACGATGTGGTGCACCTGTAGCCGATTCCGACTGCCATCGACGACACATCCGTTCCTGTCGCGGTGGATGATCGCCGAACGAAGCGCAGGAGGAATCGAGCGGCTCGATTTGCCGTATCGCATCGGTTCGCCCTGTTCGCTGTCGATCAATACGGTGCCAACCGAGTCGCAGAGGATTGCATCGAGGGCATCCCGGCCCACGCTGGGGCCCGCCTGGAGGTAGACACCGGATCGGGCATCGTTGGCTGTTGCGACCGCGGCGTCGACGAACATCGTGATCTGGGCCGGAGGTGGGTCGTCACCTACGCAGAGCTCGGCCAAGGCCATCGCTCGGCGCCAGGCACCGTTTCTGGACTGTGGCATGCCTGGCTCGACAGGCAGCCGGTCGGCGATCTCGCTCAGAGTGCCGTCGACCATGAGGCCGAGCAAGCCATCGATGCCGCCCCAGATCTTGTACCACGAACGATCCAGTGACGGCTGGAGAACGAGGTGTGAGTCTTCGATGGTCCGCCGCTCTTCGGCTGACGTCTTTCGGACGCGGATGGCGGCCTCCCGGTGCACTCCGTTCACGGGGAGGTGAAGAAACAGGGGATCCGGATCGCGATCGTCGATCCGTGAGGCGGCCTCAACTCGATCGAAGGTCGCAGTCCCTTCGGCCATTGCCTGACGGAGCTCGGGTCGGTGCTCGGTGCGGCGCATGGTCCGCACCAGGGCGTGTGCGCTGTCGATTCCGACGTCGAGTCTTCCGACCGCCCATTCGGTCAGGTTGCGAGCGCCGTCGGCAGTGGCCACCTGGGCCTGATCGATCAGTTGGAGCGCGGCGAGTTGGATGGCTCGGTGACGAGCGATCTGCTCTTCCTCGCCGATCAGGATCTGCTCGAGGGAGTCAACACTGAGACCTGCGATTGCGAAGGTCGCGGCCGTCCGGTCGGCCGGCTGGAGCATCGAACGTATGTTCGTTTCCATGATGTGAAACGTACCGCCGGCCCATGACAGATTCAATGGGTTCGAGCTGGTTTTGCGAGATTCTTGGAACGTGTGGGATGGGCGTGGCGGGAGACGCTCAGGACTCGGCCCCCGGGCTCGATCAGGCCTCTGCGTTCATTGTCGAACGGCCACGGCCGACGCCAGGCTCTTTCCAGCGACTATGACGGCTCCGACGACCATGACGGCGCCGATCCATGCGCGGGTGTCTAGTTGCTCTCCCAGTATCACGGTGCTGGCGGCAATGCCAAAGACCGGGATCAGATTGATGTATTGGCCCGCAACCGATGCGGGGGTCCTCTGCAGCCCGGTCAGATACAACGAGAAGGCGACTCCGTAGTAGAGGCAGCCCGAGACGATGGCGCTGACCCATGATCCTGCGGATATTCCAGAATGAAGCGGGATGCCACCCCCCAGACCCACCACCAAGAGCAGGATCAGTGCGAATCCCAGGGCGGCTGTTTGCTGGTAGATCACGACTCGGAGTGACGATTCGTTGATCATCCATCTCCGCGAGAGAACGGTGTATATGGCACAGGCGGCAACAGCGGCCAGCGTCAGGACGATGCCGATCGGGCGGTTGCTGCGATCCGGCGTGATGACGATGAGAGCCACACCGGCGGTGGCTACGCCTGCTGCGGCCACCTGAGTCTTTGTGATCTGTTCTCGGAGCACAAGCGCGGCGAGGGTCATGATCATGATCGGCTCGGTGGCCCACAGGAGCACGGACTCGCTAGCGGTTATGAATACGAGCCCGAGCAGGCCGAGGGCGTACGAGATACCCGGGTTGAGGACACCGAGCGCGGTGAGTCTCCCGAGTCTTTCGGTTGGCCCGAGCCGTCGGTGGCGAGCCAACAGGAGGGGCGCCACCAGCATGACGCTGGCACCGAGTTGGATCGGGAGCAGCGTGAACGGCGGGATCTCGCCTAGGGCGTGTTTTGTGATCACTGTGGCGATGCCCCAGGAAGCGGCAGCGCCGATGAGGGCAGGCGCGGAGGGATGACGATGACGGGTCAGCAACGGACCTCCTTGGACTGGTGGATGGACGGGTCAGCTTGGGTAGTGACTCGCCGGGTCCTCGGAGTCGCAATGGCTGTAGCCGGGAAGCCGTATCCGTCTCAGGTTTCGGCGACCCTGCGTCATGTGCGCAACGCTACCTGCCGCTCTCACCCAGGCTTATGAGCCTTGATGATTACCGAGTCCATGCCGTCCGTCGCCGGATGGCTCGTGGTGAGCGTGACCTCATCGAATCCCGCGGCGCTGAGCAGGGCCCGGTACTCGCTGTAGGAAAGGGCACCGGCGATACAGCCGACCCAGGATCCACGCTCGGCCCGCTCGTCGACTGTGAGCGAGTCATCGGCGACGATGTCGCTGATTCCGATCCTTCCTCCGGCTCGCAGCACGCGGTGGATCTCAGCGAAGACGGCAGGCTTGTCCGTGGAGAGGTTGATGACGCAGTTCGAGATGACGACGTCCACAGAAGCATCGGGCAGAGGAACGTCCTCGATGTAACCCTTCAGGAACTCGACATTCGTGACTCCGGCGTCGGCGGCGTTCTTCTCGGCGAGCTCGATCATCTCATCGGTCATGTCGAGCCCGTACGCGAACCCTGTGGGGCCCACCCGATCAGCCGAGAGGAGAACGTCGATGCCTCCGCCAGAGCCCAGGTCGAGAACCGTCTCGCCTTCGGATAGCTCGGCCACTGCCGTCGGATTCCCACAGCCGAGGCTGACTTCGACAGCCTTGGCAGGCAGCGTCGACATCTCGGTCCGGCTGTAGGTGCCCGCAGTCAGGTCGGCCTGACGGGTGTCATCGTGATCACAACATTCGGGGCCGCAGCATGACCCTGTCGTGGCGGCTCGGGCGTAGCGCTCCCGTACCTGTTCCCGCATCTCGGCGTCGGTCGTCATTCCCCTGGCTCCAATCGTATCGACAAACTTCGATACATTGCACCATACAGGTCGTATCGACACCTGTCAATGTGTTACCGTGAGGGGGGTGACGTCTACAGAAGCCGAATGCTGCGTGCCGGTCACATCCGCCGCCTTATCGATCGGTGATGCGGAGACCATGGCCAACGACTTCAAAGTCTTGGGCGATCCGATTCGACTCCGGCTGTTGAGTCTGATCGCAAGTGTGCCCGAGGGAGAGGTCTGCGCCTGTGATCTCAACGACCCGTTGGGCCGGAGTCAGGCGACCGTCAGCCATCATCTCTCGATACTGACCGGGGCGGGCCTTGTCACCAGAGAGCAGCGGGGCAAATGGGCTTGGTTCCGTATCGCCCCGGAGCGATCCGATTTCGTTCGGTCGGTACTGATCGATCACCCTCTGATGTCGATCAGCTGAGCTCAGCCCCACCCAGGACGTCTTCGAGCAGAGCCCGAACTCTCAGCTCGAGCGCGTCGCGAATCGGCCTGACCTCCTCGACAGTCTTCCCCGAAGGGTCCTCGAGCTCCCAGTCCACGTATCGCTTGCCCGGATAGACAGGGCAGGCGTCGCCACAGCCCATGGTGACAATGACGTCGGCAGCTCTCACTATCTCGTCGGCCCAGGGCTGGGGTATCTCACGGCTGATGTCGACACCGACTTCCGCCATCGCGTCCACGACGGCATTGTTGACCTGGTCGGCCGGCTCGCTGCCACCGGAGAACACGTCGATGCGGTCGCCGCCCAGCTTCCTCGCCCAGCCCGCCGCCATTTGGGACCGACCGGCATTGTGGACGCAGAGGAACAGGATGCTCGGAGTGAGTGCAGAAGAGTCTGATTCGAGCCGAACCAGGGCGCGGAGCCGGTCGCGGGCGAATCGTTCGGCCAGCAAGGGGATCCAGGCGCTGGTCGTGGCCTTCTGCGTCAGGGTGTCGAGGGAGTCGTTCATGAAGCGCTCGATGGTTTCCGTGTTCAAGAACCCCGAGAACTGACGTCGCAGGCGTTCAGCTGCCTCGCGGACCTGGAGCTGCTCGGCTGTGGTCAAGGTGACTGACATCAGGGCCTTTCTGCTGGTATCGAGTCAGCAGGTGACTCGATAGGAAGACTGTGGGAAGCCCACCAGCCAGCTGGGCGACCAGGTAGGCGAGGGCCAGATTCGGAGGCCACGATCAGGTAGAGGAAAACGCCGGTCAGCAGCAGTTCGCGCCTCTCCCTTCGTCATCATCCAACAAGTGCGTCGACCCGCTGCTCGATCTCGTCGAACGCATATCGGAAAGCCCCCACCCTGCCGCTGGCCACCGGATCGGGAATAGACCAGTGGACATGACGTCGCGACCCTGGGAGCTCCCGCTCCCGTGCCCGATCGCACACGGTTACCAACAGCTCGAGTGGCACTTCCAGGGAGTCATAGCCCTGGGGTGTCGCTTCGCTCAGGTCTACTCCTCGCTCCGACGCCACTCTGATCGCGATCGGATGCACCACCTGTGCCGGTTCGGCTCCGGCGCTTTGAACGGGCTGTCCCGTGCGGGATCGCCAATACGCGGCGGCGTATTGAGACCGAGCCGAGTTGTGCTTGCAGGCGAATACCACAGGACCTGGATCGATCGTCGCAGTGGAGAGCCCAACCAGTGCAGAACGTTTGACGGTCACGTAACGGCGACGATGGTCGCCTTCCGAACGATGACGTCCGATCAACCCCGCGTCTTCCAAGACGTTGAGATGATGGGCAAGCAGATTCCCGGGCATCGCCGTTGTGGTAGCCAGCTCCTGAACCGTGCGATCGCTTTCCACGAGGAGGTCCACGATCCGCAGCCGGGCAACGTCCCCGAGTGCGGAATGGATCTGTGCCCTCTGAAGAACCTCCATTACTCAAAGATTACTGACTCAATATTGGTCGAGCAAATGTATGGTGAGGTCAAGCCCCCGACTGACGTGACGCGGCTGATCGCCCAGGCGTCGGGTGGGCTTGGCGGGTGTGACCGATCGAGGGGCCTGGGCCGGCGGGTTCGCAGATACCGGTCGAGAGCTCGAGGGTCCGACTCTCCGAAAGGATGCTTCATGCCAGAATCGTCGAACAGATCTGAATATGCGGGCCCGTAGCTCAATCAGGTCAGAGCAGCGGACTCATAATCC
>JBMDXS010000137.1:0-7579 GCA_048595045.1 Acidimicrobiia bacterium | reverse complement strand
CTTTCGGTCCAGAACCCGGGCATGGAGCCAGGAGTAGTCAGGACGGAAACCGGTCGCCCAGATGACCGTTGAGAACCTGCTCAGATCGAGGCTGAGGACCGGCGAATCATCCACCTTGGTGGGCGCGAAACGCTCGGGGCTGCCAACATCGGCGTCGAGTACGTTCTGGTCCACGAATTCGTCGATGCTGTCGAGCAACCGGGTCATCTTGAGGTCGGCCAGGTTGCACAGATTTCGGAGGGAGCCGGAAAGCTGGGCCTTCCCGTCCACGATCCCGGCCAAACGCCCCACCAGACGGACACCCTGGCTGGTCAGCGCGTTGAGATCGAGGGTTCGCCGTTCCGGTGTGCCCACCAGCTGTGGTGAAGGTATGTTGCGGGCCCGGACCAGATCGTCGATCTCGTCCCATCTCTCATCCAGGACCCCGGTCCGCTCCAACCACCACATGATGTCCCTGCCCCGATAGACACGGGGCAACCGAACATGCTCGCCCACCGCCAGGGTCACCTGACGTCCGGAGGCATGGACCTCCTCGGCGATTTGGATTCCCGTGGCCGACCCTCCCACCACCAGGGTCTCCCCCTCGGGCAGGAGGTCCGGACGTCTGTATTGGAGCGGCGTCAGCGATTGGACCGTCGGAGGGATCAGGCCAGACACCGACGGAATGTTGGCCAGGTTGAAGCCTCCTGTGGCCAGCACCACTGTCGGTGCCTCCCAGAGCCCCTCGTCGGTCACCACCTCGTATCCGGAACCATGGGGCCGGACCGAGGAAACGGTGGTGTGGGTCTTGACCGGCGCCTCGATGTGCTTTGCGTAGCCATCGATGAACGCGATCACTTCGGGCATGGTCATGAAGCCATCCGGGTCGTCCCCGTCGTAGTCGACACCGGGAAGTCGGCTCTGCCAGTTGGGGGTGAGCAGACGCAGCGAGTCCCAGCGTTCGTAGCGCCAGGTGTTCGCCACTTCGCCGCGCTCGATGACCACGTGGTCGATCGAGCGCTGGCCGAGGAAGTGGCTGACGGCAAGACCGGCGTGACCAGCGCCGATCACGACCGTCGTCGTGCGGATGGGGGTCTTGCTCAGTTGACTTCGACAGTCACATTGGTCGGGTTGGTGATCACGTCGAAGACGGCCGACCGCTTCTGGGACTGCGCCACCAGCGCCTCTATCTCCTCCTGGGAGGCATCGGCATCGATGTCGTAGACGACCTTGATGTCTTTGAACCCGTTCCGCACCTCCGGGTCACCGCCGAGGATGCCGAGGATGTCCATGTCTCCCTCGATGGTCGCCTTCACCGAATTGAGCTGGATGCCACGGTTCTGGGCGACAGCGGCGACACCGGCGGTGAGACAGCTGGCCAATCCCACTAGAACGAACTCGACGGGTGTCGCCCCATGGTCCTCCGAAGCAAAGACCTCGGGATGGTCGGCGTCGAAGCCGAACGTGGTGCGATGGGCCTGGTCGCCACCGAGGCCAAAGAACTCGGTCACCTCGGAGTAGCTGTGGGTCCCACCCTTCCATTCGGTAGAGGCTTTCCAGGTGAACTGGGCGGCCTCCGGCGCATCCACGAGCGCATTGCGTGCGTCGAGCAGCGCCTGGACATTCACCCCGTTGTCGCACGGCGTATCGGTCGTAGTCATCTCTTCCTCCTGATCATGATCGGATCTGTCTGCGGTGACATCCATTGCGGTTGGCTCTCGGGAGCCGGATGTCCTATGAGCGGTTGAGATCTGCCGCTCGGGGCACCCGAGAGCCGGGACAGACGCACATGAGCTCGACGGTCCCCGGGAGATGGACCGTAGGACATGCCTGAGGGCTGTGCGTTGCTGACACCAGTTGACTTTCGGCCGCTACGACCTGAGTCGAGAAGTTCAGCAGATGGGCCGGACCGAGTCAACGCAGTGAGATGGGGGTTCTCCCCCATCCGTGTGGCTTCATCTCCGTGCGCCGCTGCGAAGCTCACGGAGGACGACCGGGTCGATTCGCCGGGCGCCTACCCATCGCTCCTCGAGGTTGTGCCAACCCAGCCAGGTCTGCAGGTTGCCTTCGATGTCCTGCTCGGGATCCCACCATCCCTGAGCATCTAGTAACCCTCTGACCTCCTCATCCAGGGCTTTATCGAGGGTGATGAGGTCTGGTTCAGGCGTTCGACCGAAGTACAGGGTGTGCAGGTCGAACAGCCGGGCCAAGTCGTCGATTGGGCTCTCCGAGTGATCGACCCGAAGATCGAGCCAGCGGTCATTGGTCCCGCCATAGCCTCCACCCGGTCGGACCACGAGGAGCGCCGCAGACTCCATCCCGCGCTTCTCACCCCCTGCGTCCTGTCCGGCGGCAAGTGCAGCCAGCAATCGGGTCGCCAGGTTCCCCTCCTCATCGATGAACACCGAGGCCATCGCCTCAGGCACATCGGGCGTGGTCAGGATGTTGCCCTGGGCGGCGAAGTTCTCCCCTGAAACACCCACGGCGTGCTCGAAGCAGTCCGCCCCGGTGAAGGTGGCACTGTCGCCGTCGGCCGACACGATGCCCACCTGGCGGTGTTCACGCATCTCGTCGCCATCGACCATCGAGTCGATAGCCGCCTGCGCCGTGAGACCAGATTCCAGCAACTCGAGACCCCTCAGGCCGTAGGTGATCTCTGCGAATGCCTGGGTGGCCACTGCACCCACTCCGCCCCGAGCCCATGGCACGAAGGCGCCCACCGCGAGGAACTTCGACTGGACTGCCACCCCGCATTCCCCCGCCTGCGGGTCGGCACCGACGATCGAGTAGGTCGAGGGCCCACTCGGGTGCGATCGCATCCCGCCGACGCTAATGGAGGAGACGACGACCCGTGCCGGTCAGGCAAGAAAGTCGGGCCGAGGCCCGGCATCCACTGCAGGGCGGGAACACCCACGCCGGTTCGGCGTTGAACAGGCTGTGAAAAAGATCGGATTCCTCTCGTTCGGGCACTGGTCCCCCTCGCCCATGTCCCAGACCCGTTCCGGGTCCGACGCCCTCCTACAGTCGATCGATCTGGCGGTGGCTGCGGAGGAGCTGGGCGCCGACGGTGCCTACTTCCGCGTCCATCATTTCGCACGTCAGCTTGGCTCGCCATTCCCGCTGCTCGCGGCAGTCGGCGCCCGCACCCATCGGATCGAGATCGGCACGGCTGTCATAGACATGCGTTACGAGAACCCGCTCTACATGGCCGAGGACGCAGGGGCAGCCGACCTGATCTCCGGCGGACGGCTACAGCTGGGAATCTCCCGTGGGTCGCCCGAGCAGGTGATCGATGGATGGCGCTACTTCGGCTATGCGCCGGCAGACGGCGACACCGATTCCGAGATGGCTCGGAGAAACGCCGAGGTCTTCCTCCGTGTCATCGAAGGAGGCGGCTTCGCCCAACCCAATCCACAACCGATGTTCCCAAACCCGCCCGGGTTGCTCCGTGTCGAGCCCCACTCGGAAGGGCTGCGGGAGCGCATCTGGTGGGGCTCCGGCTCCAACGCCACCGCCCGCTGGGCGGCGGAGCTCGGGATGAACCTACAGAGCTCGACCTTGAAGGACGACGAGAGCGGCAAGCCGTTCCATGTGCAGCAGGCGGAGCAGATCCAGGCATACCACGAGGCGTGGAAGGAGGCGGGACACGAGCGTGAGCCACGGGTCTCGGTCAGCCGCAGCATCTTCGCCCTCGTCTCGGATGAGGATCGGGCTTACTTCGGGCACGAGCGAGACGACCAAGACACAATCGGCATGATCGACGCCAACACCCGGGCCATATTCGGCCGTAGCTACGCCGCCGAACCAGATGCCCTCATCCCCAGGCTGAACGAGGATGAGGCCATCGCCGCCGCCGACACCCTTCTGCTGACGGTGCCCAACCAGCTCGGCGTCGATTACAACGCCCATGTCATCGAGAGCATCCTCCAGCATGTAGCTCCCGAGCTGGGTTGGCGCTGACACCCTTTTGGTGGAGGGGGCGCCAATCATCAACCCAGCGGCAGCCTCCTCATGCTTCCCGAACGGTCCATGGAGCATCCAAGCCCGGCAAATGAGTCGTCCGACTGATACACAAATGCCCGCGATCACCGATGATCGGGCGCGACCATGCCGAGGACAGACGCGACCAGCCCACCACCCCGTTCTCGAAGGTGGGTGTGGCTCGCTGCTCTGGCTGTTTGTCTGGTCCTGGTGGCCCTCCTGCCCGTCCCATGGCTGGTGGCTCGCACCCCCAACCCGCCGGGCATGGCCTGGCGGCTCGACGGACGCCTCCAGTTGAATGGCGAGACCATCGATCCCCCTGGTGTGTGGATCGGAATGACTGCCGGGCGACCGCCGCTAGTGGCCGAACTGGTATGGAGTTGGGTCGACCCCGACACCGCTAGTCCGAGGGACATGAGGGGCGGGTCGATGTTCGACTCCCCGTCCCTGGCCGAGCCGGCCGCCATCGCAGTCGGCTTGGCTCATGCGGGTCGGGTCGTCGACGTCTCCACCATCGTCGAGGCTCGCCGGCCCCTGGTCGCAGGGCTCCCCGACCGAGTGTCGGTCTCGAGGGTCAATGGCCACGCCATCGTCACCGACGACGACTGGGTGCACTCGATAGCCGATCTCGGCGATCTCAACGAGTTCGTCTCAGGCGACGGGCATGTTTATGGGTTCACCGGGACCACGTTCCCCTACGAGGTAGTGGACCTCATGCACGCACCAACCGACCTCGAGGTGTCATTGACGGGATGGGGAAGGCTCATTCCCATTGCCTGGTATCGCAAGTTGGCCCTGGGCAACTCGAACGGTCTGCTCCTCGGTCTGGCCGCCTATTCACAGGCCTCGGGCGAGAATCTCGCCCGTGGCCGTGTCATCGGTGGAACCGGCGTCCTCAGAGAGGATGGGACTGTTGGACCGGTGGGAGGTCTCGCTGCCAAGACCCGAGCGGCATACAGAGCCGGGGCCGATCTGATGGTCTACCCGGCGGGCCAGGATTGCCTGGTTGAGGCAGCGCTCGACCCGTCGAGCAGAATGACCGCTCTGCCGGTAGCCAGTCTCTCCGAGGCCATCGCCTTTCTACGCGGTGACCTGCTCATCCCGGTCCACGATTCGAGTCAATGCGCGGTCTGAGACACCAAGACCCCAGGGGCTACCTGGGGCTTCTGAGGGTGGAGCTGAGGGGATTTGAACCCCTGACCCCTTGACTGCCAGTCAAGTGCTCTGCCAGGCTGAGCTACAGCCCCGTCTATTCGGCCAGAACCGGGTGACTGCCAACGGAGGCAGGATCTTCCTTTGTTCGGCGTGGGTGGAGGGAAGTTTAACGGCCTGCGAGTTTCACCGATAGCGGGCCCGACGCTTGCCAATGGCACGGCGCCAGCGCGGTGTGATCGAGAACGCGAAAAACAATTCTGACTCGATCGAGTCCTTGTCGTACATTCGCGGCGGGCGTCCGGGGTAGTGCTGGCGGCCCCGCTGGGGCACCAGGTGAAGGAGACCAATGAGAAGGCCTCAGGCAATCGTCACTGTCGTCGCAACGCTCTTCTCCCTCGCCGTCCCGGCCGTGGCGCAGCCGGACAACGACGACCTTGGAAACGCCGCGGACATAGAAGCCGTGCCATTCGACACCATCCTCGACACGTCTGAGGCCACAACTGAGTCGGAGGAGCCGGTGGAGGGCGACGAGCTCTGTCCTCCGAGAGGGAGCACCGTCTGGTACGCCCTGACCCTGGACACGAGCCAACGCGTGAGGATCGAGACCGCCGGGTCAGACTACGACACGACACTCGCCGTTTACACGGGGTCCGATTACACCGACCTCGCTCTGGTGGAGTGCATCGACGACACCATCCTCGGCAGCCTTCAAGCAGCCCTGACCTTCGACGCCACCGCCGAAATCACCTACCTGATCCAGGTGGGCAGCGTCGGGGGCGACGGAGGGGGGAACCTGGTCCTCTCAGTCGCCGAGCCGGCGACGGCCCCCGCACCATTGGTCATCAAGGGCAAGTTCAAAGGCCTGGCCGCAGAGGCATTCACCGAGGAGGTGGACGAGGAGACGGGGGCACCGGTCTTCACCTCGGCCTTCCTCATCGACGGACAGTCGCTTCAAGACGGGAAGATCGTGAAGTTCAGCGAGCTGGGTGTCTCACGGTTCACCGAGGTCCTCGACGAGGAGACCGGCGATATCACCTTCACCGACTGGTTTGGCTTCGTCGACCTGGAGCGAAGCCAATTCGCCATCCACAACGCCTTGAAGTCGGCACAGGCGGAGACCGAAGTGGTGCTGGATGGGATCCAGTGCACCGGGAACCTCAACGACGACCAATTCGACTGCGTCACGCTGGGCTCGGTGAACGTGGAAGTCGACCTCTCATGGGTGGGACAGGGCCCGACCGAGCGGTCGAACACAGTCGAACGCTCGAGCGAAGACGGGAATTTGTTCCTGTTCAGGAGCAACTTCTTCTTCAGAGAGGCCGATGTGGAGGGCGGTCTGAGCGGCGGCTTCGACGTCGACTTCGACACTGCAACCGGCACCATCACCAGGCAGAACTTCGGCGATCTCATGCTGATCCGGGAGTTGCCCTAGAGGACGGCTGCCGGCTCGTCCCCGGCGGCAAATCGAGATGCCCGAATCAGCCGTCGGCGATCACCGGTTGCGCCCAGTCGACCCGTTCGGCGTCGGCCCAGAGGCGCTCCAACCCATAGAACTCCCGGGCCGGTGCTTGGAACAGATGGACGATGACATCGCCGAAGTCGAGCAACACCCATTCCGCCTCGGCACGGCCCTCCCCTCGTATCGGCTTGAGACCGAGCTCCTCCAGCATCCTCTCCTCGACATGCTCGGCGAGGGATTGGACGTGCGGCCGGGAGGTCCCGGTGGCAATGACGAACACGTCGGAGAGAACGAACAGCCCTTCTACGTCGAGCAACACGATGTCCATGCCCTTTTTGCTGAAGATGGCGTCTGCCGCCACCCGGGCCTGTTCTCTTCCGCCGTCTACTGGCCTTCCTCCTGGTCCTGTGCGCTCATCACCATATCGCCTGATCGAGATTGCGTGTAGATGCCCTCGTCCACGACATACCGATAGACCTCAGGCGAGACCAGATAGCGATATGGGCGCCCTTCGGCCGCCATCTGGCGAATCGCCGTGGAGCTGATGTCCATGGCCGCCATGTCGAGGAGGAGCGCCCTGGGGAGCACATTGGTGACAAGGGAGAAATCGTGGCCCGGACGGGGCACGACCAATATGACCGCCCGCTTCACGACTTCCTCCCAAAGATGCCAGGTAGGTAGGCGGGCGGCGGCATCAGAACCCAGGATCAAATACAGCTCCTCGTCCCCGGGAAAGGAGAGGAGAGTGTCGAGGGTGTAAGTGGGTCCCTCCCGCTCCACCTCACGCAGGTCGATCTCGAACCCCGGGGTGGCCTCGATGGCGAGCCGGGTCATCTCGACCCGGGCCGCGGCCGGGGTGATCTCTCGATCGTGGGTCTTCTGCCAGGGGTCGCCGGCGGGCATGAACAGAACCCGGTCGAGATGGGCGGCGTGCAAAGCGGTCTCTCCGGCGTGGAGATGAGCGATATGTATCGGGTCGAACGTCCCGCCGAGGATCCCGGTGCG
>JBMDXS010000136.1:0-4952 GCA_048595045.1 Acidimicrobiia bacterium | reverse complement strand
ACCACCTCGCCCAATCTGGCCCTGATCTCCTGCTCGACCGGTCTGATCAGGTCGTGGGCCGTTGTCGGATCGGTCGCCTTGGCACTGATCCTGATCTTCACCTCCATGTCGCTGATGAGAAAGGCCACAGAGGGGTTGGGGCTCTGGAACAGGTCGTCCAGGAGCTCGGCGATCCTCGACTCACCGAGCCCCCAGGCGCGCAGCACCCGACTGTGCAGGACCGAGTCGGCGCCGGCGATGCCACGGAGCCGTGGGATCACCTCGCCATCGAGCATGGCCCTCATCTCAACGGGCACGCCGGGCACGGCGAACATCCACCTGCCCCGATGCTCGAGTGCCACCCCCAGGGCCGCCCCATTGACGTTGGGGAGCGCGTTCGCACCTTCGGGCAGGTCGGCCATCCGTAGGACGGTGGGGTTGACCACACCCGATCGGGCCCGGACACGGCGCTCGATCCAGGCGGCGTGCCCTTCATCTCTGGTCATGGCACGACCCGCCACCCTGGCCATTGCCTCCCGGGTCAGATCGTCCTGAGTCGGCCCGATCCCACCTGTGAGGAGAACCGCGTCCGAGCGGGCCAGGGCAGTCTCGATGGCGGTGACGAGCCGCTCCAGGTTGTCCCCGACCGTTACCTGATAATGGGCATCGAAGCCTTCCTCTGCGAGCCGTGCCCCGATCGTCGCCGCGTTGGTGTTGGTGATCTGCCCGAGCAGCAACTCGGTGCCGACCGCGATGACCTCGACGATCAATTCCCCGGCTCCCAGAGGCCGAACTTCCAGGCCGGGTCGCCCGAGATCATTTTCCGCTCGAATTGGGACGCCTGGCCCATCTGGCGGGTTCGGGCCAGCGCCCGATGCCCGAGGTCGAGCTGGCCCGGCTCCCAGGCGGCCAGCGCCACCGGCACGTCTCCGTCGGCGGTGACGAGACAGTCACGAAGGGCCCAGCCGTCGGCGCATGCCTTGGCCTGGCCCGCGGCCACGTGCGGCCGGAGGCCAATGGCGGCGTCACCGATGAGACACACCCGGCCGAATGCCATGCGAGGGCTATCCAGGTCGAATACCGCTTGGATCAGCGGCTCCTCACATCCCTCCACCACTTCGAGCAGAGTCGGCGCCAGGACCTCGGCCGCGGTAGCCCGCATCTCGGCGACGTGCTCGGTGCGGATCGTGCCTGGCGGCATCGTCCCGGCCCGCGCTACCCCGTCACGACCCATCATCAGATCCTCGAAGGGGCCGCCGGTGGGGTAGTTGCGGTACCACACGAAGTTGATCACCCGATGCGGCGGGGTCGTACGCCCCTGGTGATCGGGAATGGCGTAGACCAGGATGTGACCAGGGTCGAGCACCTGATAGATCATCGAATCGGAGAGATCCGCCCGGGCCCGGCCGGACAGACCCCTCTCGGGAGTGGTGCCCCGCCAGGCGACGTAACCGGCATATTCGGGCACCACCTCGGGCATGAGGATCGAGCGGGCGGTGGAGAGCAGGCCATCGGCACACACCAGAAGGTCTCCGTCTACCGGCCCCCGGTCGGCGATGTGGAGGGTCACCCCGTCCGGTCGATTGTCGAATCCCGTCATCTCGTGAGCCAGGTGATATCGCTCCGCGCCGAACTCCTCGAGCAGTGCCCGGTAGATGGTGCTCCACCCGCTGAACCGGTAACGGTCCGGGTCGGCGCTGAGCACGACACCGGAGCGGTCCACGTAGGTCCAATAGGTGAGCTCGAGGCTGACCCGATCGTCCTCGCCGCTCCGCTGGGTGAAGTAGCGCTCGGTGACGGGGAGGACGACGATGCCGGCCCCACGATCCTCGAGCGCGGCAGGGGATCGCTCGTATACGTCCACTTCACAGCCCAGATCCCGGAGCAGGACCGCGGCGGTCAGACCGCCTATCGACCCGCCGGCGACGAGAACCCTGGGCCAGCCCATCGCTCGCCCGATCAGTCGAGAAGCTCGACTGTCACGAAGCGCAGGTCGGTGTCCCCGATGTTCTCCAGGTCGTGGATCAGGGCGGTCTCGGGGGTGTGCTCGAGGTATTTGGTCTCACCGACCATGTAGTCGCGCACGACGAAGGTCCCGTCGGCGAACCGTTGCAGCCCGCGGCTTCCCTCGACCACGGTCCAGAAGTAGTTGGTGACGTGGGAGTGGAAGGCTCCTCGCTCCCCGGGCCGGAGCAGTATCTCCCAGACCCGGATCCGGTCGTTTTCGAACCAGACGGTGGTGCCCACGTCGAAATTGGATGTTGCCGCGGTGAGCTCCTGGGCGAAGTCCGCCGGGTCGTAGAACCCTTGCTCGACGATTTCGGGCCGCGCCTCCATATGTGGCCTAGTTCACCCGGTAGTCGGGTTTCTCGCCTTTGAGGACTTTGATCACCTGGGTCGCCGCCTTTCGCTGCGACTCCGCCAGCGCCTCCTCGGAGTAATAGGCCATATGGGGCGTCGCGATCAGGTTGGGGACACCCTCGACCCGGCTCGAGTCGAGAGGCTCGACGTCGAAGACGTCGAGCCCGGCGGCACCGAGACGTCCCTCGTTCAACGCCGTCACGACTGCGTTCAGATCGACCAGTGGGCCCCTGGAGGTATTGACCAGGATGGCGTCGGGCTTCATGCGGGCCAAAGCGTCGCGGCCGATGATCTCCCGGGTCTCGTCATTGAGGGGGAGATGGAGGGAGATGATGTCGGCCCGGCCCAACACGGTCTCGAATTCGAGCAGAGGAGGGAAGTCGGGGCCTGGCTGCAGGTATGGGTCGTGGGCGATGATCTGCGCTCCCAGCGCCTCCAGCGGTGCGGCGATGCGCCGGGCGATTCGCCCATAGCCGACCAGACCGACGGTGAGGCTGGAAAGACGGCGGATGGGCCGGAAGTTGTCGATGCTCCAGATGCCATCCCTCACCGAGCGATCGGCGGTGACCACCTTGCGCAGCGAGGCCAGGATCAAGGCCAGGGCGTGGGTGGCCACCTCCTCCACCGAGTAGTCGGGGACGTTGGTGACAACGATGCCGGCATCGGCGGCCGCTTTCAGGTCTACGTTGTCGAACCCGATGCCGTAGCGGGCGATGATCTTGCACTTCTCCAGCCTGGCGATCGAGTCGACGGACCAGGGGAGATAGGTGTTGAGGATGGCATCGGCGTCGACCGCTTCGGCCAGCACCGCTTCGATGTCTCCCGCGGCCACCGTGAGGTCGGCGTCGATCTCGGCCAGCAGCCCGCGCTCGATCTCGACGGAGGGGAACACCTGGTCGCTGACCACCACCTTGTACTTGCTCATCGTCCCTCCAGGAACGGTCGGATCACGTCTGCGAAGCCGTCAGGGGACTGGAGATGTGGTGCATGGGCGATGCCGGCCATGCGCACCAGGCTGGACCCCGGGATCAGTTCGTGCAAGTCCTCGGCCAGCGCCGGTGGCGTGGCCTGGTCCTCGTCACCGACGACTATCAGGGTCGGGTTACCGACCGACGGCGCCAGCCGTCGGTAGTCGAGGCCAAGCAGGGCCTTGCAGGCGGTGACGAAGGCGTCAGGATCGGTCTGTCTCAGGACATCGGCCCGCTGGTCTGCCACGTCCGGATGGGCTTGCAGATAGTCCTCGGTGAAGATGCGACGCAGGGCCACCGGGACGACCGCTTCCATTCCACCCCTCTCTACAAGCCCGATCATGGTCTCGAAGGCGGTCTTGGCCGGGACGGGGAAACCGGCTCCACACCCGACCAGGACCAGCCTGTTGAAATCCTTCCCATGGTGGATAGCGGTGCCCAGTGCGACGAAGGCGCCCAGCCCGTTGCCAATGAGGGTGATCTCCTCCGGCTCCCGGTCCAGTGTCTCGATGAAGCCTCCGACCACCCGGGCATACTCGTCGATGTCAGGGCGGACCGGTTCGGTGGCCCCGAAGCCCGGCAGGTCAATGCTCATCACCCTGCCTGCGAGCAGTCCCGATACCGCATCGAAGGCAGAGCGGTCGGTGAGGAGGGAGTGGAGCAGGATCCGGATCTGCCCCGATCCGGTGTCGGAATACGACACCTTGCCGTTCGGGGTGGCGGCGATCTGCCGGGCAGAGGTGGTCACTCACTGATCCTATATCATGCACGATCCAGCTCAGAGTTGTGGGAGGAGCAGATGCCTCGTGTCCGCATGATCGAAAGCCGAGACGCCACCACGCCCTCCCAGGTCGATACCTTCGATCACATCGCCGCCAGCCGGGGTGGGCAGATGATCCGCCCCTTCGCCGCAATGATCCACCGTCCCCAGATCGCCCGCGCCGCCGCCGACCTCGGTGCGGTGATCCGCTATCAGTCGACCCTCTCCGATCACGACCGTGAAGTGGTCATCTGCACCACCGCCATCGAGCGTGATTGCGGCTTCGAATGGCAATCGCACACACCCATCGCCCGGGCAGCCGGGGTCTCCGAGACCACGCTGGGGCATATCCAGTCAGGCACCGCGGTGGAGGATCCGGGTGACGCGGTGCTGGTCGAGTTCACCAGGGAGTTGTGCCGAACGGGAAAGGTCGGCGACGCCGGCTTTGAGCGGGCTTGGGACCGTCTCGGCGAGGAGGGCACGGTGGAGCTGGCCGCCGTCATCGGCTATTACACGATGTTGGCGGTGTTCATGAGCGCCTGTGAGGCATGTTGAGATCGAGGAGGATCGATGGATGAGAAGGTGAGGCTCGGCAGCATCGGCACGGGGCGTTGGGGCTCGGAACTGGCCGACGCCGTCGCAAAGACCGGTCAGGCAGTGATCGTCTCGGGTTGGGCCCGTCGCGCTGAGGGCAGGGAGGCTTTTGCCGCCAAACATGGCTGCCGGGCGGCGAGCTCGCTGGAGGAGCTGCTGTCCGACCCCGAGGTCGAAGGCGTGGTCATCACGACCTCCCATCAGAGCCACCGCGAGATGATCGAGCAGGCGGCCGCCGCGGGAAAACACGTCTTCGTGGACAAGCCGTTCACCAACACCGTGGAGGACGG
>JBMDXS010000135.1:0-3715 GCA_048595045.1 Acidimicrobiia bacterium | reverse complement strand
GGGAGATCCGGATCGGTGATGGTGAGGAACTCGGTGGTCTCGCCGCTGGTAGGGGCGGCCAGCCGCACCCGATAGGTGTCGGGTGTCGAGTCGAGCCACCTCCTTGCCTCACCCGGATCCCGAAGGAACACGTCGACATTGACCCGGGAATGTCTCGAATGCTGAACCAGCCGGTAACGCGCCATCACCCGGTTCGGTATCAGCGGTCGGAGGAGACGTTTCAGCCAGAGGGGCACCGCTTCACCATCGCCCCGGGTCGGGGAGTGCGGCCGTCTCCTCGGGTCTCTGTCGTTGCACCGGCACGTCCATGGCCCGAACCCCGCTCGGGACTACCCAACCCGATCTTGGGAACGACCCCGGCTCGAGAGCGGTGGCAGACCCGGCACTCAGGTCGACGAGCGTCACCTCACCGGCCGGTTCGGCATCGGGATCGTGGAGATTCCAGCGACGGATCATGGTCAGAGGCGGCTCACCGCTGGTGCGGGCGATGGCCGCCTGCCCGTTCGCCTCCAGCGTGTCGGCCATCTCGAGGAGTGTCGACCAGGTCGTCTGATTCTCGACGCCGCGGATGTCGACCACGTACTTGCCCCAGGTCCGGGCCAGGCCCGAGGGGTCGGGGGCCAGTTCGGCATTCTCCGGGAGTGGGTTCACCTCACCGATGATGGTGAGCAACGGGTACCACCGGAGACGTGCCTCCTTCATCGTCTCCTTCTCGTACAAGGGCTGATTACGGTCGCGGACCATCCGACGCCCCTGCTCGAAGCGAGACTCGGTCGTGACGCTCATCGAGACCCCATGCTTGCGATACCGGAACAGAGGCTCTTCGACCCGGGTCTGACCCCAGCCGGCGGCGGTGAGGCGGAGCCACAGCTCCCAGTCCTCGTTCCCCGAGATCATGGTCTCGTCATAGCCGCCCACCGACTCCCAGGCCGCCGCCCTCATCAGGACGCACCCGACCACCGCGTTCTCGAAGAGCTGCCAATACGGGTTGTAGGGGCGGGGGATCCACACCGCGTCGATGTCCCCGTGGAGACGGGCCAGGCAATGGGCGAAACCCGCTTCCGGATCCTGACGCATCACGGCCAGCAGCCTCGCCATGAACTCGGGCGCCAGCTCGTCGTCGGAGTCGAGCGGGATGAAGAACTCGCCACGGCCCAGCTTCATCCCCGCATTACGGGCGCCGGGTAGCCCCGAGTTCTCCTGACGGTGCAAACGCAGCCGGGGCCGCTCCAGGGAGTCGAGGAACGCCACCACGGCGGGATCGGAAGAGCCGTCGTCGACGACGATGATCTCCCACGACGTGTGGGTCTGCTCGTAGATCGAGGCCAGGGCCTCCTCGAGGAAGTCTGCGTCGTCGTGGACCGGGATCACCACAGTGACGTCGGGGGCGGCCAGCTCAGGGAAATCCCCGGCGCCGATTCGTCGCTCGACCTCACGCAACCGGCTGTCCCGAGCCCTGCGCTCCTGCTCTTCGGGCCATGAGGCGTGCTCACGCAACCTGTCCTTGACTCCTTCCGGGACGAGGCGCGCCGCCACCCGGGCCACCGGGCCAGGCATGTACCGGTAGACCCGCCGCAGACCAGGGCTGCGGCCAGTGGCCGGCATCGGCGCCGACTTCTCCAGGTGTTGTGAGGCCTCGGTGGCCAGCCCGGCCTGGGCACGGGGGTGGCGGGGGAGCGGATCGGAGCGATATGCCGCCCAGGCATCACCGGGCTGGGGGACCGGCCGCGCCCCCAGGTCGGAAGCCAGAGCCTCTTCTGTGACCAATCGGTGGAGGGCCCGAGACAGACCCTCGACCGTGCGGTCATAGACCAGGGCCCCGGTCGACTCGTCGAACAGTCCTCGGAATGCGGGCAGGTCGGGGACCACCACCGGCAGCCCGAGACGTCTCGCCTCGTGGGCGGCCAGACAGAAGCTCTCGAACCGGCTGGCCACCACGACGGCTGTGGCATCGTCGAGGAAATCGGAGATGTGCTCTCTGGCCCGGATACCGGGGAACTCGAAGGCCGAGCGGTGTCGGTCCGGCACCATGGTCTGCAGCCATTCGGTCATCGGCTTCTTCGCGGTCGGGCTCCAGCCCTCCCCCCCGACGAACCTCACCTTCAGATCGATGTCTCCATCGAGGAGCGCCAGCGCGGCCCGGACCAGGTCCTGTGAGCCCTTCATCTCGCCGAGCCGGCCCAGGGCGACGAAGACCGGCGTCCCCCTGCCTCCCGATAGCGCTCCTTCCAGGGGCGGGATGGGAGGCGGGCTGACCACTATTCGGTCCGCCTCGACGCCATAGCGGTCGGCCATCACGGAACGGTGTCCTTCGACCGGGATCAGCACCTGGTCGGCCATTCGGAACACCCCTCGCTCCATCGCCGCCGGCAGCCACCAGTCGCTGGGCTCGCTCTCCATTGCCTCCCGCAACAGGTCGTAGGGGCCGTGGAAGCGCACGGTCACCGGGTTGGCCTCCAACCCGAGGGCGACCCGATCGATCAGGAGGGAGTAGCCCAGCCCTTCGAAATCCTGGACCTCGATCCGGTCGCCGGGTCCTGCAATGGCGAGCACCGCTTCTGCGGTCGCTTTGGATCGCTCCATGAATCCGGTGGCCGGGATGAGCGCCACCTCGACGTCGACACCGTTCCTCTCCATCACCTCGACGGGATCCGGGCTGGCGAGAAGGATCAGCACCGGCTGGGCGCCGGCGAGATGGCGAGCCAGGGCGTCGACCACCACCCCGGCGCCACCCTGCGTCTCGGGGTAGAGCTCGGTTGTCACGAAGACGATGCGTCGGTCGGACATGTCTGTGATCAATTATGGAGTGTCCCCGCTCCGGCTGTTTCCCCCTCCGGCCCTCCGGGCCACCTCCCCGTCCGGGTAAGGACCCCGTGACATGTCCGTGCAAGTGTGGCCGCACACCCGTGGTAAGATTCGCGCATGCGCACGACGGTGGAATTCGATCCTGACACGGCGGCGGCGATTGATCAGCTTCGGCGTGAAGCCGGTATGGGGGTATCGGAGGCTGTCAATCAGTTGATCCGCAAGGGCCTCATGGTCGAGGACAGTGGCTCCCACTTCGAGCAACGGACCTACCAGCTAGGGCTGAAGATCGACGTGACCAACGTATCCGAGGCTCTGGACATCATCGAGGGACCCGATTACCGGTAGCGAGTGATGTTGCTCGATGCCAACATCTTGTTGTACGCGGTCGATGAGACGAGCTCGCGACACATGGTGGCGCGCACCTGGCTCGAGGAAGCCCTGAATGGCCCACAGCGGGTCGGGATCCCCTGGCAATCAGTGTGGGCGTTCCTCCGTATCGTCACCAACCCACGTGCGTCGGCCAACCCTCTGTCAGCGGTTGACGCGTGGGATCTCGTCGACAGCTGGCTTTCGGCGCCTGCTTCCTGGATTCCACAGCCCGGACGGCAGCATCGAGAGATACTGGGCCGGTTGATCACATCGGGTGACACGCGAGGAAACCTGGTGAGCGATGCGGTGCTGGCTGCCTTGGCCGTGGAACACGGGTTGGCAATCGTCTCCGCCGACTCCGACTTCGCCCGTTTCCCGGAGGTGCGTTGGGTGAATCCGGTGGCGCCCTGAAAATCCCCCTCCGGCCCTCCGGGCCACCTCCCCCTGCGGAAGAGGAAACGGGAGCTTTCATTTCTCCCCCGTAGGGAGGGTACCGCCGAAGCCGGGGAGGGGGGATCTGGCAGTACTGGTGCCGATC
>JBMDXS010000134.1:0-6539 GCA_048595045.1 Acidimicrobiia bacterium | reverse complement strand
GACGGCGCCGAGAAGGCTGTGGGCGGAAGGGTTGGCGTAGACCACCGCGTCCGCCTCGTCGAGGAGGATCGTTCCCTGCGGCAGGGCGGCCAGGACCACCTCGAGAGTCGACGACGAGCGCTCCGACTCCTTGAGACGGGACCTGTTGGATGTATCGAGGTCGGTTATGGCCATGGCCAGGGCGTCGATCTCCAGCACCGACGACCGAGCCACCCTGTGGTCGCCGTCGTCGCCGATTAGCGCCCTGGTCTGCTCGGTCAGCTCGTTGATCGGCCGGGCCATGGTCCGCGCCAGCCAGGCGGCCAGGAGCAGCCCCAACAAACCGACGATGATCGAGATGAGGATCACCGAACTGCGGTAGGGCCAGGTCTCGGCGGCCACCTCGCGGGAGGAGGCTGACAGTCGAACCACCAATCCGTCGTCGGTGGGGATGGCGACATAGAGCTGGTCGAACCCGGTGGTGTCGCTGTCCCTGAGGTCCCGGCCCGTCTCCCCGGCAAGGGCGGCGGCTACCTCGGGACGGTCGGCATGGTTCTCCATCGAGGACGGGTCGGAGTGAGAGTCGGCCAGGACCACCCCGTTCTGGTCGATGACGGTGAAGCGGTAGCCCCCCACATCGGATGCCTCCTCCGCCCAGTCGGCCAGCCCCGTCTCATCCGAGGGCATCCCGAGCGAGGCGATGTTCGCAGCCGACTCCACCTGGTCGAACAGACCCTCGGTGAAGGCGGAAGCCACCGATCGGGAGAGGAACCAGCCCATCGCCCCGATCAGGACCAGATAGAGGAGAGCGAAATAGAGAAGGAAGCGAAGGGCGAGGGGTGTCCGACCCGGGCCCTTACTGCTCATCGACGAACTTGTAGCCCAGACCCCGGACGGTGACGATCAGTTGCGGGCGGGAGGGATCGGCCTCCAGCTTCTGCCGGAGACGCTTGATGTGGACATCCAGGGTCTTGGTGTCTCCGAAGTAGCTCGGGCCCCACACGTCGTCGATGAGGGTGTGACGCGCAGCCAGTCGGTTTCTCCGTCGCATCAGCGACTCCAGCAGCTCGAACTCCTTCGGCCTCAGGTCCACCGACTTCCCGTCGACGCGCGCCTGATGGGCGTCGATGTCGAGCTCGATCGGACCACCCCGAAGCACTTCGTTGGACTCGGCCAGGGCTCCGCTCTTCGCCGCCCTCCTCAACTGGGCGCGGATCCGGGCTATCAGCTCGCGCATGGAGAAGGGCTTGGTCATGTAGTCGTCGGCGCCCAGCTCGAGGCCGGCCACCTTGTCCGACTCGGCGTCCTTGGCGGTGAGCATGATGATCGGCACGTCGGAGGAGAGCCGTATCTGACGGCAGACATCGAGACCTGACATGCCGGGCAACATCAGGTCGAGCACCACCAGATCGGGGTCGTTGACACGGGCCGACTCGAGGCCACTGACCCCGGTGTCGGAGACCAGAACGTCGAACCCTTCCACATCGAGCGCGTACCTGACCGATTCGGCCAGCCCGGGCTCGTCCTCTACCACCAGGACGCGGTGTCTGCGGGTCTCATCCGCTCTGTTCATCGACCGACTCGTCCAGACCGGCTTCGACGAACTGGGCTCGCTGTCCGGTGATGAGGTACGCCGTCTGCTCGGCGAAGTCGACGGCCTGATCGCCAACCCTCTCCAGGGCCCGCGAAGCCATGATCATCTTGGTGGCCCACTCCAGCATCTGAGGGTCGGAGGCGACGGCCACGATCTCCTTGAACATGTTGGCGTTGAGGCGATCGACAGGCTGGTCCATCGCGGGCAGGAGCCGAGCTTCGTCCAGGTCCTGGCGGAGATACGCCTCGATCGAGGTCCGAATCATTGGTCGGACCAGATCCCCCATCTCCCGGATCTGGTCGCAGATCCTCTCCACACGCGGCAGCCCTTCGTTCTGCTGAGCCACCCTGGCGATGTTCACACACTGGTCACCCATCCGCTCGAAGGTCGCGTTGAGCTGGAGGAGAACGGTCATCTTTCGTAGATCGGACCCGAGGGGCTGGAATCGAGCCATGAGCGTGGTCCACTGGTGATGGACGTCGAAATAGATCTTGTCGATCTCCTCATCGAGACGGACCACTTGCTCGGCCAGCTCGATATCCCCGCTGACCACGGATTCCACTGCCATCTCCACCATGTGCTCGGCGCGGTCCACCATCCCGATGACGGCGTGCTCCAGGTTCTCCAGCTCTTGATGGAAGTGGACGTTGGTGTCTGCGGCACTGGTCATCCGAAGCGCCCCGTGATGTAGTCCTCGGTCTGCTTCTTCTCGGGTGAGGTGAAGATCTGCTCCGTCTCGTTGAACTCTACGAGGTACCCGGTTCGCTGCCCTTCCTCGCTGACGTTGACCGTGAAGAACGCTGTCTGGTCCGAGACTCGGGCCGCCTGCTGCATGTTGTGGGTGACGATCACGATCGTGAAGTCCTTCTTCAGGTCGAGCATCAGCTCTTCGATCTTCAGCGTGGCGATCGGGTCGAGCGCCGAGCATGGCTCGTCCATGAGGACGACGTCAGGGCTGGTGGCAATGGCCCGGGCGATGCAAAGACGTTGTTGCTGGCCGCCGGAGAGTGCCATCCCCGACTCCTTGAGCTTGTCCTTCACCTCATCCCAGAGCGCTGCCTTGACGAGCGCCTCCTCGACGAGGTCGTCGTAGTTGCCCTTGAAGCCGGCGATGCGCGGCCCGTACACGATGTTCTCGTAGATGCTCTTGGGGAACGGGTTGGGCTTCTGGAAAACCATCCCGATCCGGCGGCGGACCTCGACCGGATCGACCCTCTCCCCGTAGAGATCCACCCCGTGGTAGTGGACCTTGCCCTCGACGCGGGCGGTCTCGATGAGATCGTTCATCCTGTTGAAACATCGGAGAACGGTGGACTTGCCACAGCCAGATGGCCCGATCAGGGCCGTGATCCGATTCTGACGGATCGTCATGTCGACGTCGCGAACCGCCCTGAAAGCCCCGTAATAGACGTTGAGCCCTTCCAACACGAATATCGGCGTTCGCTCCTCCGACAACTCGATCGCGCCATCCGCGGAGTCCAGGGCGAGCTTGATCGGTGCCTCGAGTCTCGCGCTGGGCTCCGCCCGTGTCGTCATCGGCTCGCCTTCCTGGTCGATCATCGGTATCTCCGCTCATAGCGGTCCCTGGCCAGTACCGCCGCCGCGTTGACCGAGAGCAGCATCACGAGCAGCACCACGATCGAGGCGGCCGTCATTGCCACGAACTCGGCCTGAGGCTGACGAGCGAAGTTGAAGACGATGATCGGCAGGGCGGTGTAGGGCTGGGTCAGCATCAAGTCATAGAACGACGAGTCGGAGGCGACACTGAAGAAGAGCGATAGCTGGGCGCCGGCCAGGAGCAGTGGGGCGGACTCGCCGAAAGCCCGGGCGATCGTGAGCACCGACCCGGTCAGGATGGCCGGCACGGCAACAGGCAGGACATGATGTCGGATCGTCTCCCAGCGGGTGGCCCCCACCGCCAGAGATGCCTCCCTCAGGCCGCTTGGGACGGCCCGCAGGGCCTCAGACGTGGTGATGATCATGATCGGCAGCACGAGCACGGCCAAGGTGAGACCTCCGGCCACGACGTTTCGCCCGGCGATCCCCTCGGAAGCACCGAGCATGCCACGCATGAACACCTCGACGAAGAGGAAGAGCCCGAGGATCCCATAGACGATCGACGGCACCCCGGCCAGGTTGCGGATGTTGGCGTTGAGGAACCTGGTCAGCCGGTTGTCCGGGGCGTATTCCTCCAGATAGACCGCGGCAGCCACACCGAGGGGGAAAGCCACCGCGATCACGAAGCCGGTCAAAGCCAATGACCCCATGATCCCCTGCCAGATGCCGGCCGCCTCGGCTCGAGGTGACAGTGAGGAGGTGATGAAGGAGAACCCCCGGGTGGCGAAGACCGGGAGGGCCGCCGCGATGGTGTCGGCGAGCAGGGTGACAAGGATCACGACCGAGGAGAGCAGGGTGAAGAGGAGGGTGAAGGCGATCAGTGCGTTGACCGGGCTGAAGCGACGCCCTTCGATCGATCGGCGGACCAGTTCTGTGGTGGTGATTGCCGCGGTGCCGGTTGTCATCCTCAGTACCTCTGTCTGTAGCGCCGGACCATCCGCCCACTGAGGATGTTCAGGCCGAGCGTGAAGATGAAGAGGACCAGGCCGACGAAGAAGAGCGACTGAAAAGCGGCGACATCCCCGGCCACCTGGTCGGATCCCACCGCGAGATTGGCGATGGCCCCGGTCATGGTGAGCCCGCCCTCGGTCGGGTTGAAGGTCATGATGCCGTTCAGCCCGGCGGCGAGGGCCACGACCATGGTCTCACCGATGGCCCTCGAGATCCCCAGGATCACGGCAGCGATGATCCCGGAGATCGCGGCCGGGAAGACGACGCGGAGGGCGGTATGCCACTGCTTGGCGCCCAGACCGTATGAGGCCTCTCTCAGCGAGGAAGGCACGGCCCTCATCGCATCCTCGGAGACCGATGCCACCAGCGGGATGGTGAGTATTCCGACCGCGATACCGGCGGCGAGGAAGTTGGCACTCTGCGCCCCGGGGAACAGCCCGCGCACGATGTTGGGGGTGATGAACTGGAGGGCGAAGAAACCGAGGACCACGGACGGAATTCCGGCCAGGATCTCGAGGGTGGGCTTGAGGACCCTGCGGACCCCTGATCTGGCGTACTCCGACAGGTAGACGGCGGACCCGAGACCGAACGGCACCGCCACCACCATGGCGATCACGGTGACCATCAGTGTGTGAACGATCAAGGCGGGCAACTGGAACCGGCCCCTGCGCGGGAACCAGCCGTCTGCCCACAGCTGACTCAACTCGATCGATGACACGAAAGCCCAGGCCTTCCCGATGAGGGCGATCACGATGGCCACCGAGATAAGGATCGAGACCGCGGCGGCGGCGAAGAAAATCGCCTTGACGAGGCTCTCCCGGCGACGGCGGCGGACATCTCCGGTCAGGTCGATCGAGATCTCCCGCTGGTGATCGACGGTGGCCATTGGCGTCTGGTAGAGGTTAGAGCCCGGGGCCTGGCCTCTGCCCCGCCCCGGGCCCGATGACCTCAAGCCTTGGCGTCTTCCCATGCCGCCCGGGTCGTCGCGATGTCCTCATCCGGGATCTGGACGTAGCCGGCCTCCGAAACGAAGGCCAGACCCTCGTCGGACAGGTAGAAGTCGACGAAGGCGGTCAGGTCCGGCCTGCTGGCCACGTCATTGGTCTTGACATAGATGAACAAGGGCCTCGACAGCGGATATTCGAAGCTTGCGATGCTCTCGGTGGTCGGGGCCACGCATCCCGAGTCCCCGCTGTCTACCTCGATGGCCTTGAGCGCGTCCTGATTCTCCTCGAAGAAGGCAAAGCCGACCCACCCCAGCGAGGTGGGGTTCTCGGTGATCCCCTGGACGATCACGTTGTCGTTGGCCGAGGCGTTGTAGTCGGCCCTGGTGAAATCGTTGTCCTCACCCAGACGCTCTTCGGATATGTCGGCGATGACCAACTCCACGAAGCTGTCGTAGGTGCCCGACTCCTCGCCCGGAGCGGTGATCACCAGTGGCTCGTCGGGGTAGGGGGCGTTGGGTGCGCCCAGTTCACCGGCGAGCTCGTTGGCATCGGACCAACTGGCGAAGCCCTCCGACTCCGGCCCGAGCAGGGCGTACAGATCGGAATAGGCGAGACAGGTCACCGCCTCGTTGGCCGGATTGGTCATGACCGTAAGCCCGTCGGTGGCGATGTGGAGCTCGACGTACCCGACACCGGCGCCCTCACAGGTGGCGATTTCCTCCTCCGAGATCGGGCGGGAGGCATCGGATATGTCGGTCTCGCCAGCACAGAACCTGGCAAACCCGTCACCGGTGCCCGGTCCCTCGACCGAGGTGGCTACACCGGGGTTGGCGCCGTCGAAGGCTTCGCCGACTCGTGCCGTGATGGGCTCGACGGTGGACGAACCGGAAACCACGATGTTCCCCGACAAGTCACCCCCCTCGCCGCCTCCCGCAACTGTGGTCGGCTCCTCCATGGCCTCGGTGGTATCGGGTGCGGCTTCCGTGGTGTCTGCCGCGGCCCCGGTGCTCGAGGTCGAATCACCGGCGTCGATGTCACAGGCGGCCACGACCATTGCAGTCACGACTGCGAGACCCAGCAGGCGGATGGTTCGGGACTTCATCCCAATGTGCTCCTTGCTCCGATCGGTTTCGTCCGGGCCGCGGGGGCACCCACCGCCCGAAATGAACGTATGGGGTGCCGTTTACCGGCCGTTAGCCCGTCGGTGAACGAGAGGTGAACGTTGCAGTGCGTTCTGCGTGGCCTCGGGCCCCCCTACGCGGATAGGCGCAGCGGTGGCGGACGAGATCTTTTTCTCGGATTCGGCCAGGTGGGGGTGTTTTCCGTCGGTGGCGGGTTGTACGATACGAACATATGTTCGATTCGCTCGAGACACCTGCCACGGACTTGGATCGCGCTTCAGCAATCGAGGTAGCGCCCGAGGATCTGGTCGACGAATTGGCCTCGTTGTT
>JBMDXS010000133.1:0-40536 GCA_048595045.1 Acidimicrobiia bacterium | reverse complement strand
GGTCGCCGCGGTCGTCAACCAGCTGGTGACGGGCGACGTCGCCACCACGGCCCTTCTTGCCGGGCTGACCGTGTTCAACGCGATCATCGGCCTCCGCCAGGAAGCCAAGGCCGAGGAGAGCGTGGCGGCCCTGGCTTCGATGATGAAGACCGTCGCCAGGGTCCGCCGCGACAGTCAGGTCTTGGAGGTGGCCGCCGAGGATCTCGTGCCCGGTGACGTCGTCCTCATGGAGGCCGGCAATGTGGTGCCCGCGGATGGGCGGATCGTCGTCGCCGCCACGCTCGAGATCGAGGAGGCGGCCCTGACCGGCGAAAGCGTGCCTGTAGGCAAGGACACGGCTCCGGTGCTCTCGGATGAGGTCGCCCTGGGCGATCGCACCTGCATGGCCTTCATGAACACTTCGGTTACCCGGGGTCGTGGGGAGATGATCGTGACCGCGACCGGGATGCAGACCGAGATCGGCCATATCGCCGACCTGCTGGCAGGCACCGAAGCGGAGAAGACCCCGCTCCAGAAGCAGCTCGACGGGCTCTCGAAGGTGATCGCATCGATCGCCGCGGTGGCCCTGATCCTGGTGATCTTGCTCGGTCTCGCCCAGGGTCAGACCTTCGACACGCTGTTCATCACCGGCGTGGCGCTGGCCGTTGCGGCCATCCCCACCGGTCTGCCCGCTGTCGTGACCGCGCTCCTGTCGATCGGCACCAGGGAGATCGCCCGTCGCAACGCGATCGTCAAGCGGCTACCGGCGGTGGAGACACTCGGCTCGACCTCGGCGATCTGCTCCGACAAGACGGGGACTCTCACCCTCAACAAGATGACCGCACGCGAGCTGATAATCCCTGGTCACGCCCCTTACAAGGTGTCAGGAGAGGGATATTCGACGACGGGCGAGATCGCGCACGTCGGTGGCGACAAGGTCGATCTCGACCCATATCTGCTGCCGATGATCCTCTGCGCAGATGCGGTTCTCGACGGCGAGGCCCTGATCGGCGATCCGACCGAGGGAGCGTTGATCGTGCTGGGGGCCAAGGGCGGGTTGGATATCGACGAGACCAGGGCCACCTATCCCCGTGTCGCCGAGGTCCCCTTCGACTCCGACTACAAGTTCATGGCCACCTTCCACGAGATGGACGACCGCGACGGCCGATCCGTTATCCGCTGTTATGTGAAGGGCGCCCCAGACGTCCTGATCGGCAAGGGCGGTTCCTACCTAGGGGCTGACGGCGTCACGCTTCCGGTCGATGACGGGAACCGGCATCTCGCCCTCGATGCCAATGACAGGATGGCGGCCGCAGGCCAGCGGGTGATGGTGGTCGCACAGCGTGACTTCGATCCGTCGAGATTCGATCCCGGGGCGGACTTGATCGGCCAGGTCGAAGATCTCACCCTGTTGGCGATGGTGGGGATCGTGGACCCCCCACGTCCCGAGGCCAAGGCTGCCATCGCAGAATGCCACGACGCCGGCATTCGGGTTCGGATGATCACCGGAGACCATGCCACCACCGCCGCGGCCATCGCCGCTGAGCTCGGGATCGAGGGCAGGGCGATTACGGGGGCCCAATTCGCTTCCACGCCGGACGACGAGCTGGTTGGACAACTTTCAGACATAGGTGTCATCGCCCGGGTGGCCCCGGAGGACAAGATACGGCTGGTCCGGCTGCTGCAGGGCACCGGCAATGTTGTCGCCATGACCGGGGATGGTGTCAACGACGCTCCAGCGCTGAAGGCGGCCGACATCGGGGTGGCCATGGGGATAACCGGCACCGAGGTATCGAAGGAGGCCGCGGTGATGATCCTCACCGACGACAACTTCGCCACCATCGTCGGCGCGGTCGAATACGGCCGATCCCTGTACGACAATCTCTTGAAGTACCTCCGGTTCCAGATGTCCACCCTGGTGGCGTATATCGCCGTATTCATCGGCGCCGGGTTGTTCGGCATCGCGGGGGGGATCCCGTTGAATCCGCTGCAGATCCTGTGGCTCAACATGGTCGTCGACATCCCCTTGGCCATAGCCCTCGGGTTCGATCAGCCCACTCCTGGATTGATGCAGCGGGCACCCCGTCCCGTGGCTGCCCCGGTCCTGTCGGCAGGGAACTGGGTTCGTCTGTGTGCCCAGGGCTTCGTGATGACCGTCGGCACCCTGGCCGCATATTCGATCGCCGAGCCCGACTTCGGGCCTGCTGTGGCCTCGACCATGTTGCTCACCACCCTCTCGTTGTTCCATGTGGTGGCCGGCTACATGGCGCGGGACCAGGAGAACACCATCTTCGACCGGGACCTGTTGCCGGGAGCTCTCCAACTTCGAAGGTATGGCTTCTCACTCCTGGCCATAGTCCTGGTCACCGCACTCGAGTTCCTACAGCGCATCTTCGACACGGTCGCACTGAGCCTTTCACAGTGGGCGATCTGCGCCGGGATCGCGCTGAGTCTTCTTGTCGTCGAGGAACTGATCAAGCTGTTGCTTCGGCAGCAGAAAGGGTCGATGGCCGGTAGTCAGCTCGAGGAGCGGCCCGTCTAGGTCGTATTTCTTTCGTCCCTCCAGGCCGTCCACTCGGCGACCGGCGTCAGGTCGTAGTCGGTGCGGCCGTCGAACGAGAGAGTGATCAGGGTGGCTCCGGCATCGAGATAGGCGTCCCCCGTCTCCGGCTTGAGCGGGTTGGCCCCGCAGGATCGCTCGATCTCGGCTGGGTCCCGTCCCTCACGGGCGCACCAGCTCTCCAACACTTCGTTCTTGTGCCGGATGACGTCAGGTCGGCCATAACCATGCCAGATATCGGCGTGACGCGCTGCGTAGCGGAGAGTCCGACGCTCGCCCCCACCACCGATCAGGATCGGTATGTCTCGCAGCGGTGGGGGATTGATCACGGTGAGACGATTCTCGATCCTGGGCAGGGCGTCGCGCAGTGCGCTGAGCCGGGTACCCGCCGTCCCGAACGCGTACCCGTACTCGTCGTAGTCGCGGGCGAACCATCCGGCGCCGATACCGAGGATGAGACGACCATCCGAGATGTGATCGACTGTGCGGGCCATGTCGGCGAGCAGGTCGGGGTTGCGATATCCCACCGCCGATACCAGCGCCCCGATCTCGACCCGCTCCGTGACCTCGGCGAAGGAGGCGAGCATGGTCCAGCACTCGAAATGCTTTCCGTTCGAGTCGCCGCTCAACGGGAAGAAGTGATCCCAGTTGAAGACGACGTCGACGCCCATCTCCTCCGCCTTGACCGCGGCGGCCCGGATCGAGGCGTAGTCGGCATGTTGAGGCTGCAGATCAACCGCTATCCGTACTGGTCTGCTCATGACCTGACGCTACTGGCGTCGGGCGAACACGATGGCGAGCAGCCTCAGGATCTCGATGTAGAGCCAGATCATCGTGACCATCAGCCCGAAGGCGGCGAACCAGGAGTACGCCCTGGGGGCTCCGTTCCTGATCCCGTTCTCGATCACCGCGAAATCGAGGAGCAGGTTCAAGGCGGCGATTATCACGACGACGATGCTGAACACCAGCGCCCCGGTCCCCACCCCGGTGACCAACGGGACGTTCACGTCGAGTAGGGACAGGAGCAAGGTGGCCAGATAGAAGAGCCCGATCCCGACGGTGGCGATGACGATCACCGACCAGGTCTTCCGGGTCACCCTGATGATCCGGAAGACGTAGAGAAGCAGGGCGGCGACGAATACCGCAACGGTCGCGGTCAGCGCAAGGAACACTATCCCTTCGTAGAAGGACTCATAGATCTTGGAGATGGAGCCGACAAGGGCCCCCTGGCCCAATGAGTAGACGATCCCGGTGATCGCTGCCAGGGCGGGCCGGGCCACCGTGGCGAACACCAGGACGAGCAGCACGATGATGAACAGCCAGTACCACTCTTGCACCGCCACCGCGTTCGCCCACCCGTAGACGGCTCCACCCACCACCAGCAACAGCAGGAAGAAGGTGGCCGCGGCCACCGAGACGATTGTCATGGGGTGCCCGCCCTTCGTTGGGACGGTCTGTGGCGCGGTCTCGAGCGCCGCGTCTGACGTCGCCGGCTCGCCGAATTGCCTGGTCAGGACGGGGTTGGCCATGGCCGCAGACTACGAGGACGATGTCTCGTGACGAAGATGTATCCGGTCAGGTACCCGTGCCCGCATCTGCATCCCGCCGGTGACGGATCGCCGACCAAAGGAACTCGAGGGCGATCGACAGGGCGAGCACCATCACCATGGCGACGAATGTCTCAGGCTCGGTGCGGAGGGTCTGGATCAGGAAGATGACCAGGACGGTGGCGGTCGTCGCCATGGCGGTCACTATCACCCAGCCACGCGAGTCCGTCTCCGAGCGAAGACGCAGGCCGGCCAGGGCCACCATGAGGAAGATCACCAGCGCCACCACGCTGCCCAGCGAGGCGATGGCGGTCAGGTCGACGAGATTCGCCAGGAGGATGATCACCAGGGCGGTGATCGTAAGGCCCCGCGTTCCGCCGACCAGGGCGCGTCGGCCAAACGCCGGTGGAAACTGCCGTGTCCCTGCGAGCTTGGAGGTCAGCCCGGCAGCCCCGTACATGTTGGCGGTTATCGATGAGGATGTGGCCAGGAGGGCGGCCACCGCCATCATGGCGAACCCGGCGTCGCCCAGCACCGGGCGGGCCGCCTCGGCCAGGGCCGTCTCGCCGAAAGCGATCACCTCTTCCACCGTGAGTGTCCCGAACACCCCGATCGAGATGAGGATGTAGAGGACGGTCGTGATGCCGAGGGCGAGATAGGTCGCCTTCGGCAGATTCCGGGCAGGGTCGTCGAGATCGTCCCCCGTGTAGCTGATCACGGCGAAGCCGAGATAGGCGAAGAAGGTGAGGGCGATGCTGGACACGATGTCGACGGTCGGCGGGTAGAGCGATGGCGAGAGGAGGGTGGGATCCAACTGGCTCACCGTCACGACGATGAACACGGCGAAGACGGCAAGCAAGATGATCACGATCACCGACTGGACCTTGTCGATCAGCGAGGCGCCGATGATGTTGACGGCCACGACCACGACGATGACCGCGGTCGTAAAGACGGTAGGCCATATCGGGTCGGCGCCATCGCCGATGAACAGAGCGGTGGCATAGCTCCCGAAGGACACCGCCACCATGGATGTGATGATGATGGCCGCGAAGTAGAGGAGCCAGGAGAACACGCCTGTTATGTGCCCGGTGCCGAAACCCTCCATCAGGAACGTGACGATCCCGCCCGATGATGGGTATCGGGCACCCAGCTTGGCGACGACGTAGCCCAACAGCGTCGCAACGACACCGCCGAGGAGGAAGGCGAGCCATACGGCGTTGCCGGCCACGGCACCCGCCTCTCCGAGAAGGGCGAAGATGCCTGCCCCGACCATGGCACCCACACCGAGGAACGCCGCCCCCCGAACACTCATCCGTGGGGAGTCGGCTCCGGGCGTCGTCAACGCGTCAGTCGCCCTGGCCGAGGGTCTGCAGTGTGAGTACCTGGGCGACGATCATCTTCTCGATCTCGGTCAGGTCGACGCTCTCGTTGGAAGCGTGGATCCTGGCCTCGGCGACGTCCTCGGCTCCCCAGAGGATCACCTCGGCGTCCGGGCTGATGCCCTGGAGACGCGCCACCAGTGGGATCGATCCACCGCTGCCCATGAACCCGGACTCCGTCTCGTATGCGGCTTCCATGGCGGCGAGCGCGGCCTTCACGGCTGGACCGTCCATACGGGCCGAGAACGGATAGCCGACCCTGACCTTCTCGACCTCCACCTCGACACCCCACGGAGCGGCCTTCTTGAGATGCTCGATGAGGAGCCCGACCTCGTGCTCGGAGTCGGCCCCGGGTGGTATCCGCATCGAGATCTTTGCCGCGGCTTCGGGTAATACGACGTTTGCCGCGTCCTTCACCGTAGGAGCGTCGATCCCGATGACCGATGCCATGGGGCGAGACCAGAGCCGGGCGCCGACGGTCCCCGAGCCGATCAGCTCGGCACCATCGACCATACCGGCCGCCACCCGGAACGCTTCCGGATCCATCTCGGTCCCGTCCCATTCGAACTTGGCCAGACCGGGCACAACTGTGTCCCCGGCTTCGTCGTGGAGCGACGCCAGGATCTTGATCAGGGCGAGTAGGGCGTCCGGTGCTGCACCGCCGAACAGCCCGGAGTGGGCAGGGTGATGAAGTGACCTGACCTTCACGACGACGATCACGTTTCCCCGAAGTGTCGTGGTCACTGCAGGCACCCCGGCGGCCGGGTTCCCCATGTCTGCGATCACGTAGGTGTCGGCACGAAACATCTCGGGGTGAGCGTCGACGAAGGGCCCGATGTGGCTCACCGTCTCCTCTTCGCCTTCGATGAGGACGCGGACGTTCACCGGCAGGTCGCCCTCGAAGACGCCGAGTGTCCCGGCGTGGATGATCACTCCGCTCTTGTCGTCCGCTGCCCCGCGGCCATACAGACGTCCATCCTTGATCTCTGCCGTCCACGGATCGGTCTCCCACCCGGCTTCCACGGGTGCCGGCTGGACGTCGTAGTGGGCGTAGAGGAGAATCGTGGGGGCTCCTTCCGGGCCGGGCATCTCCCCGTATATGGCAGGCTTGCCCTCGCCAAGGTCGAGTTCGTGCACGTTGGCTTCGTGACGCTCGAGGAGGTCCATGGCGGCTCGGCGCATCTCATGCACCGGTTCCTCGGGATATCCCGGGAAAGAGCACGAGGCATGGCTGACCAACACCTTCAGGTCCTCGATGAGGCCGGGCATCAGCGCGCTGGTGCGCGCCTTCACTTCAGCTGGCGTCAACATCTTCGCTCCTTACTCATCGGCAGCGCTCCCTCACGTGCCATAGAAAATGACGCCGATGAGGGCGCCGACGATCACCGAGGTCACGGTCATGATCAGCATCGGGACGAAGAAACTGTGGTCGAGCAGCTTGGTCCCGAGCTTGGTCCCACCGGTCAGGTCGAAGTTGGCCGCGGCGATCTGGGTGCCGTTGGCAGGCAGGGTGTAAACGCCACCGAGGGCCCCTGCCCACATGCCGGTCACCAGCCCGGGGGCGAGACCGGCAGCCAAACCGATCGGGACGATGGTCCGGGTCGCAGTCGACTGGCTGGTGGTCAGAGCGGCGACAAGGAACACCGCCAGTGCGAAGATCCACACCGCGTTGTTCACCCAGCCGCCGATGGTGGTCACGATGAACTCCTCGTGGGCCGCGATGAACGTGGCCGTCAGCCATGCAATGCCGAAGAGTGCGATGGCCGAGACCATGCCGGCTTTGAAGACAGAGGCTCCCGGGACTTCGGAGACATCGGGCCGCCCGACCAGCAGGATGAGCACGCCGACCGTGAACATGATCAGCTCGATGGTCGTGGTCATGTCGATCGGGACAGCTTCTCCTTCCACCTCGAATGCCGGTCTCAGGTCAGGAAAGAGCCCGAAGATCACTATTGCCAGGACTCCGAGCAGGAAGACGATGGCCGAGTTACGCCCCTCCTTGGTGGCCTCCAGCACGATCTTCTCCCCCCCCGGCGCCCCAGGACGGGTCAGTGCCCCTGATGCGATCTTCTCCTGGACCTCGGGGTCCTCGTCCAGATCGGGCCACATGCGGCCCACGAAGAAGGCGGTGACGATGATGCCGATGATGGCGGCCGGGACTGTGATGGAGAGGATCTGGACCAGGTCGAAGTTGAACGGCTCTACTGCGGTCAAGGTCAGCATCGCAGCCATCGCCGCCGAGACCGGTGAGGCCGCCAGCGACATGCCAGATTGCACGACGGACACGGTCAGCGGCCGCGACGGCCGAATGTTGTTCTGGTAGGAGACGTCGTAGATCACCGGCAGGAGCGGATACAGGATGTTGCTGGTGCCCGCCCCCACCGAAAAGGCGAACGCCGTGAGCGGAGCGATGTAGGTGATCTGCTTGGGGCGCCTCTGGATCACACCCGCGGCGACCTTGACCATCCAGTCGACCCCACCCGCCACCTGCATCAACGCGGCGGCGGTGACGACGGTGAGGATGATGAGCATCGCCGAGATCGGTGGCTCCCCGGGAGCCTCTCCGAAGATGAAGACCAGGACGGCCACCCCGAGACCACCCCAGACACCGACGCCGATTCCACCGGCCCGGGTGCCCATCACGATGGCGGCGAGGACGACTACCGCCTCGAGGATGAAGATGATGTCCATTTCTCTCCTTTTCGATCAGCCCACGTTGCAGACGACGTCGAGTCGCTGTTCCAGGAGCTGGTAGGCCGTTGAAGTGCTGACGATCGAGTCTTCGACCAGAGGCAGGGCCACATCCAGCGCCTCGTCACCGAGGTCGAACGTAACCTGTCTGAACTCGAGGAGACTGGTGCGCACCGTCGAGATGGCCTGGTCGTAGAGCCCCTCGGCCGATGCCTGCAGCTGGTCGAGCTCTACGAGGGCTTCGTCGAGAAGCTCGAGCATGTCCGTCGTGCTCGCCGTGGTGGGGTCGAGGGCGCGAATGTCGTCCGCCACCGCCTTCACGTCCTCATATTGCCGGCAGAGCGAGCGCTCCTCCAGGTTGCCGCACGCGGCCAGGAGCAGGGCGGCCAACGCCAGCAGCGCTACCAGGTCTCGTCGGCGGAGTCTTGTGGTCATTCCGCTCCCTTCACTCCGGTTCCTGGGTGACGATCGTCACCAGGATCTTGCACGCCATGACCATGTCTTCGATGGCTATGTGCTCGGTCGCAGCATGCTCGTCCACCATTCCGGTGGCGAGGGCCACACATGGGATCCCTTTCGCGTTGAAGAAGTTGCCGTCGGTGCCCCCTCCGCTCTTGCGGGGAAACACTTCGATTCCGAGCGTCTCGATCGCACGGGCAGCCTCCCGGTAAGGGCGCTCCGACTCGTCGATCTTGTAGGTGCGGTAGATCTCCTCGGTGTCGAAGTCGAACGTGGCACCATGCCGCTCCGCGGCCTCGCTCACGGCAGATCGCATGGCGTCGAGCTGGGCATCGAGTTTCTCCTGATCATGGCTGCGCGCCATCCCCTCGAGGACGACCTCGCCCGGCACGATGTTGCGGGCCTCGCCCCCGGCGATGGTTCCGATGTTGGCCACCGTTTCTTCATCGATTCGTCCCAGCGGCATCGCCGCGATCGCCTCGGCCGCGACCTTGACCGCGTTGATCCCCTTCTCAGGCTCGACGCCGGCGTGGACCTTCTTCCCATGGATCTCGATCGCCAGGTAGACCGAGGTCGGTGCCCAGTAGGTGACGGCGCCGATGACCCCGGCGGTGTCCATCACGAATCCGTAGCTTGCCTCCAACCGGCTCAAGTCCATCTGGCGGGAACCCACCAGCCCGCTCTCCTCGCCGACCGAGATCACGAACTCGATCGCCGGATGCTTCACATCTGGGTTGGAGCGCAGGAGGGTCAGCAGCTCGAGGCACCCGGCGATACCCGATTTGTCGTCGGCGCCGAGGATGGTGGAGCCATCCGTCTTGATGATCCCGTCCTCGATGATGGGCTCTATCCCGACGTCTTTGCCTGCGGTGTCCATGTGGGTGGACAGAAGGACAGTGTCGGGTCGGGTGCCCGGGTACACGGCGACGACATTCCCGATCTCATCCTGGCTCACGGTGCAGCCGAGATCGGTGAAGCGTTTGATCAGCTCGTTTCCGATCTCCTCCTCGTGCCCTGTGGGGCTGTCGACGGCGACGAGCTCGAGGAAGGTCTTCAACAGCCGATCGGTGTCCACCTGATCAGCGAGAAGGGCCTTCGTCTGTCCGTTCGCACTCATCGCGTCACCATCTCGCACCCGAATCTAGAGAACCATCCACTCAGGTGCGGCCCGACTGCAAACTCAACATTCCCAATGGCGTTGGCCGGTCGCCGAGCTGGTTCCTCGACCTAACCGAGCAACGCCGCCTTCTGGGCGTCGAACTCCTCGGCAGTCAGCACTCCCTGATCGCGCAGAGCGGCCAGCTTGCCGATCTCGTCGGCAACCGAGGAGCTCGACGAGGCGACGTCCTGGACGTATGAGCGCATCGCTTTCTCTTGGTCGGCAGCCTGCTTCATGGCACGCTCGCCCATCGACTTCCCCCGGGCGATCAGGTAGATGAGTACCCCGAGCCAGGGCAGCACGACGATGAAGATCGTCCATCCTGCCTTACCCCATCCGCTCAGGTCCTCGCTGCGGAAGATGTCGGCGAAGAGGGTGATCAGCAACCAGATCCAGACGAAGAAGAGGAAGAACCACAGCATCGCCCAGAACAGATCCAACAGAGGCATCTCTTTCCCTTCGGTCTAGCGGTGACAGGATGTCCGTGTTCTGTTGTCAATTAATCGGAGACTGCCCCCTTCATGCATCGCCCAACCGGGGTGAAACGGGTATCACCAACGGCTATCACCCATAGGGGGGGATGTCACCGTGGCCGTCGGGTGCCGATGATTCCGGTGACTGATCGGACGGTTCGAATGTCTGTGGGCTGGGACATACCGGAACACCTGGAGAGACTGCTTCGGCTGCTCACCATCGGTGACGAGGTGACCATCGATCGGGCCCTTCACGGCGTCAGCATCACCGACCTCGATCACAAGACCTCGGCCCTCGTGACGATCGCGGCCCTTGTTGCCACCGAGGCAGACAGCCCCTCCTATCAGACCGCGATCGACCGGGCCCATGCCGCCGGTGCCGACGACGAGGAGATCGTGCAGACGCTGATCTGCATCGCGCCGCTGGTTGGGGCGGCCCGAATCGCTTCCGCCGCCCCCCAAGTGGGATTCCTGGGAGAGACTGAGGCCATCGACTAGCCCGGTCCTGGGGCGGGGTGGCACATCCGAAGGCTCGTTGCGCCTACTATTCCCCGGTGACATCGGTTCGGAGCCGAGCCACGCAGAGCTCGACCCACGGCCCGGATTCCTTCGAGATACCCGATCTCGATCTGCGCCCGCCCTCCCTCCACGAAGGGATGCTGGGGCGCGAGCATCTCCTGGATCAGATTCGGTCTATAGACGATGCCCGTGTCGTCGCGGTGGTGGCCCCGGCCGGATACGGCAAGACCACTCTGCTGACGCAATGGATGACGTCTGCGTCGGCGCCGGCGGCGTGGCTCTCACTCGATCTCGCCGACAACGATCCGGTTGGGCTGTTACGCCGTCTCCGGGCCGCCTTCGATCATGCAGGCATGATCATGCCGGACAAGAGGACCGGCGTTCACTCCTCATCGAGAACCTCCGCCGGAGACGGCATCCCGCGCCTCGTCTCGGCCCTGCGGCCGGGTGCGGAAGGCGGGTTCCTCTTCCTCGACCATCTCGACGCTCTCCGCACCAGAGCCTCCTGGGACGTGATCGCGGCTTTGATCCATCAGCTCGAAGGCAGGGTTCAGGTGATCCTGGCTTCGCGTTCCGAGCCCCGGCTCCCGATCGCCGATTTTCGAGCTCGCGGCTTCGTAGCCGAGCTGACTGCATCGGATCTCGCCTTCGACGAGCACGAGGCGGCCGGTCTGCTCGATTACGTCGGGGTCGAGCCCGGTTACGACGTAGCCGACCTAATGGCCCACTCCGAGGGCTGGCCGGTGGGCGTGTACCTGGCCGCCCTCGCCATGAAAGCCGGGTCGAACGAGGTCCCGCCGGCCTCGGTGGAGGGAAGCGACGTGTACATCGCTAGGTACCTCCGTAGTGCGATCCTCGATCGTCTGTCGGGGCCGAAGCGGACGTTCCTGGTCCGGACGTCGATCCTCGACCGTCTCAGCGGGCCCTTGTGCGACGCCGTGCTCGAGACCACGGGATCGGAGCGTCTGATCGAGAGCGTCGTGCAGTCGAACCTTCTCATAGTCCCCCTCGACCGTGTCCGGGAGTGGTACCGGTATCACCACATGTTCCAGGACCTACTCCAAGCGGAGTTGCGGCTGCGCGAGCCCTCTGCGGTGGAGGGACTGCATCGCCGGGCCGCGGAGTGGTTCGAGAACAATGGACATCCGGAATCGGCCATCCGCCACGCCCAGGCCGCAGGTGACGTTCCCAGGGTGGCGGGGCTCATGGAGAGCATCGCTCGCATCACCTACTCCACAGGTCGATCGGACACGGTGTTCGGCTGGCTCGATTGGCTCGAGGAGCGGGGCGGGCTGGCCGGCCATCCCGCTGCCGCGGCGCTTGGCGCCCTGGCGGCAGCTCTCAGCGGTGATGCTCTGCGAAGCGGGCGATTGTTGGATCTGATCGGAGATCAATCGCATCCGTTGGCTCGGCTGGTTGCTGCTCTGCGCTGTCAGTCCGGGGTACGAGCCATGATCGGCGATGCCCGCCAGGCGCGCGACGACTTCCCACCCGGCTCGGAGTGGACGCCGGCCTGCATCACCGTGGAGGGGCTGGGATCGATGTGGCTCGGGGACACGGAGCAGGCCGATTCGTTGTTCGCTCAGGCCATCTCGATGACGGAACCTCTTCTTGCGGTGCCGACCGCGACGATCGCACACTCCCAACGAGCATTGATCGCCATGCAGTCACGCGACTGGGCCGGCGCCGAGACCGCCTGTGGGACGGCGCTCCGCCTGCTCCTCGACCATGGATTGGATGGATACTCCACGAGCGCCCTCACCTTCGTGGTCGCGGCACGTCTCGCCCGCCACCGCAATGACATCCCCCGCGCTCGGGAATTGCTGGCTCAGGCCGTGCGACTTCGCCCTCAACTCAACGCCTCGCTCCCAGGGATTTCGATCCAGACTGGCATCGAGATGGCGAGGGCACATGTCGAGCTGGCCGAGGTGGCCGGGGCCAGGATGATCCTCCGTGAGATCCGTGTCATCCTCGATCAGTGCCCCGACCTCGGTCTCCTCCCGGGCCAATGGGAGGAGCTGACCCGGTCGATGGCTGACATGAAGCCCGGGAACGTAGGGCCTTCGACGTTGACCACGGCCGAGCTACGTCTACTGCCGTTGCTGGCCAGTCATCACACCTTCCCTGAGATCGGGGAACGTCTCTACGTGTCACGTCATACCGTGAAGACCCAGGCGATGTCGATCTATCGCAAGCTGGGGGCGTCGTCGCGAAGCGAGGCAGTTCGCATCGCGGGTGAGGTCGGGCTGCTCGGCACCTGACATTTCACCCTCCTGAGGCGATGCCCGTCAAGCCTGGGAAGAGTGTCATTGGGGTGGGCAGGCTGGGCCATCTCGAGAGGTGATCGATGGACTCGGAGAGTATGGGACAAACCCTCCAGGAGCTGAGGGACGCTGCCGACCCGAATCGACCGCGGACGGCGTTCGCCCCGGGCGCACTCGATCGAAGGACCCGTGGTTTGGTCGGCATCGGCGCCGCGGTCTCACTTGGTGCGTCGACACCGACATATCGCCGATTGATCGACGAGGCACGTCAGGGAGGCGCCACGGCTGACGACTGTATCGGTGCGTTCATGGCGGCCGCCCCGGTGGCCGGAGCCGTGCGCTTGGTGACGGGGGCCCCCCGTCTTGCCTCCGCCCTGGGGTACGACGTGGGTCAGGCCCTCGAATGAGGAATCCAACCCCCCGAATGGCAGTCATCGCCGTCTTGGCCCTGGCGGTATCGGCGTGTGGCTCGGATGAGATCTCCGTCGAGGAGGCCCAGGCCCAGTTCTGCGCCGACGTCGAGGAGTACGTGACCGCCCTCGACACGTACGGCGGCTTGTTCGAGGAGGTGGAGCTGACCGTCGGCGACGTGCGATCGGCGGCGGATGACCTCGATTCAGCGCGTGAGGCGGTCGGTGAATCCGCCGCCGTGTTCCGGGACGCGGTCGAGGCCGATCCCGACTCGGCAGTGACCATCGAGCTCTTGGAATCCGATTCGATCACGACCGTTCAGGAGGCGGAGGAGAACTTCGACGACTCGGTGGCCGGGATCAACGACCGAACCCAGGTAGTGGATGCCGGAGTTGGCTTCACCGCGGCGGCGTATGCCCTCCAGGTCGCCTGGGTGCGGTTGTTCGCCGATGCCGGCTGCATCGAGGACGAGGATGAAGCCACGGAGTGGGTGTCCGGATATGTGTCGGCGCTGCAGACCGATCTGGCGGCGATCGGCCTCTATGGCGGGAGGATCGACGGGATCTACGGCCCCGAGACGATCGCCGCCGTGGAGAGGCTCCAGGACGAGGCCGGTCTCGAGGTGACCGGTCTTCCCGACCCTGCCACCCAACGAGCCCTCGCCGAACGTCTCGACCAGGGCGAATCGGCCCAGGTGGCGGCGCTTCAGGGAATCCTGACCGCCACCGGCCACTACACCGGGCCGGTAGACGGTGTCTGGTCGGACGCGGTGGAAGAGGCGTTGATGGCGCTGCAGACCGAGCTCGGCGTCCCGGCCACGGGAGTGGTCGATGCCGCCACGATGCGGGCCTTCGAGGCTGCATTGGCCGAGGCGGGGAACCCGCCGGCACCGGAGCCCACCGCCCCAGTCCCCTCTGCCCCACCGCCCACTTCGGGTCCCGTCACGACGGAGCCGCCTCCCGCCACGACGGCCCCGCCGGCGCCGACGACGACAGCGCCGGCCCCGCCGACCACGGCCGCGCCCCCCACGACGGTGCCCCCTGTTTCAGGCGGCATCCTGGAGGTGCTGGCGGATGCAGGTCAGTTCACCCAACTGCTGGCTGCCATCGACACCGCCGGGCTCACCGAGACCCTTTCCGGGGGCGGGCCCTTCACCATGTTCGCCCCCACCGACGAGGCCTTCACCCTGCTGGCAGATTCGCTTCCGACCGAGGCGGAGGCGCTGCAGGCAGTCCTGCTCTATCACGTGGTCGAAGACAACCTGGGCGCGTTTGATTTGATGGGCCTGGGATCGGTGACGACCGCCCAGGGCGGCACGTTGGCGATCTCGGTGACCGGGGGACAGATCGTCTTGAACGACGTCTCGACGATCACCATCAGCAATGTGCTGGGGTCCAACGGAGTCGTGCACGTGGTCAACGCGGTCCTGGTGCCCCCGGCGTAGATGACCGCTGCAACGCGACTGCTCTGATGGAGAGCACCCTGGTAACGCCTCCGCTCTGGATCGAGCTGACGACGATCGTCGCCGGCGGGTTGGCCGGTGCCGTTTTCGCCGCCACCAGGGGCCTCGACGCAGTGGGCCTGGGGGCGATGGCAGTCGTCGGGGGCCTGGGGGGCGGGATGATCAGAGACATCATGCTCGGGACCGTCCCGCTGGCCCTGACGAATCCGGTCTACCTCTACACCGTGGCCGGGGCCGCCGTCTTCGGGATGTTCTTCGGCTCTGCAGTCGAGCGACTGCACCTCCTGCTCGCCACGGTCAGCACCGTCTCCCTGGGTTTGTTCACCGTGGTCGGGGCCTCACGTGCCCTCCTGCTCGACCTCCCGGAGGGCTCCGCAGTCCTGGTCGGCGTGGTAACCGGAATCGGCGGAGGGATCCTTCTCGATGTGATCGTGGGTGACGTCCCGCCCAAGGCCTTCAGGAGAGGGGCGCCGTTCGCCACGGCGGCCCTGGTCGGGGCGATTGTCTTTGTCGCTCTGTCGGAGCTCACCGATCTCGGCACCGACCTCATCGCGATCGCCTGTGTGTTCCTCGTCGCGGCCGTCAGGGGCTTGGGGATCTGGCGAGGATGGGTGACACCCGGGCCCATCGACTTGACCCCCAAGGAGCTGCGCAGACAGAGGTCTGAATCGCCGCCCCAGTCAGCCGAGTGACGGGTGCGCTTCGTCGCCCGGGGACCAGGTCGGCTCGCCTACCTCGGTGACGTGCGGCCGGTCGGAAGCCGTAACCCAGAAGCCGACCAGCGAGGCCGGGAGGTCGGGATGGGGGTTGAGGGCCCGATGAACGACGCCGATCGGCTCGGTGTAGACGTCACCAGCGGAGAAGTGCTCGGACCGCCCTTCATACTGAAGGGTCACGATCCCGCGTAAGAGGACGAAGTACACGATCCCGTTGTGGACATGCCAGGTGGCAGTTCGCCCCGGGCCCAGCTCTGACAGCTGGACATTGACCCGTGCCTCGGGATCCCGAGGCAGGCGGGCTTCGACCGCGTCGAGCAAGGTTTGACGGACATGAGACCCATCCGGTGGGAGCAGCCCGGTGATCTGCAGCGTCATGGTGTCGGGGTCGACCCGTGCTTCGCTCACAACCCGAACATCGTGTCTTCGATCAGGTGGTCGACGACGGCCTCCAGGGCCTCGCGCTCACCGGCGCCCTCTTCCAGGGCGCCGTGGTAGACGGCGCGCTGCCGATGGGCACTGGTCCCTTCCCTGACGATGTCCCGTATGTGACGAATCTGCTCTATGACGTCGAATTCCAGCGCATCCTGGGCCAACATGTCGATCGCCTCTTCCATCAGGGCGGGGAAGGCGACGAGCTCACCCCGACCGAAGTCGATCAGGCTGCCGTCGGTCCCGTATCGCTGGGCGCGCCACATGTTCTCCGAGATCAGGAATGGGGAGTACACCCGCCACCTCTGGTTGCGCCGGCGTAGGCGGAACATGTACCCGAGCAGACACAGATAGAGGGCGGCGACGGTGATGGCGTCGTCGAGCCGGGTGCAGACATCGGTCACCCTCATCTCGAGGGTCGGGTAGCGCGCCGATGGCCTTATGTCCCACCAGAGTTTGGTGGCGTCTTCGATGATCCCAGCCTCGACCAGGATGCTCACCGTCCGCTCGTACTCCCCCCACGACTCGAACTCCTCGGGGATCCCGGTTCGAGGCAGGTTCTGGAAGATGACCGGCCGGTAAGCGAGCAACCCGGTCTCGGTCCCGCCCCAGAACGGTGACGACGTGCTCAAGGCGAGGAGGTGGGGAAGCATGTAACGGATCTGATTCATGAGATCCAGGCGGAGGTGGTCGTCCTCGATACCCACGTGGACATGCATGCCGCAGATCACGAGCTGGCGGGCCACCACCTGATAGTCCGCGGCGAGACGCTGATACCTGGGCTGCTCGGTGGTCTCCTGTTCCATCCAGTTGGCGAAGGGGTGGGTGGAGGCAGCGATGATGGCCGCTCCGAACTCCCCGACGACCCCGGCGAGATCGCGACGGAGCCCGGCCAGGTCGTCCCTGGCTTCGGAGAGCTTGGCGCACACTTTGGTCCCGACTTCGATCTGAGCCTTCAGGAACTCGGGTGTCACCTGGGGGCCGAGGACCTGACGGAGTGAGTCCCACAGCTCGGGGGGCGGGTCCTTGACCAGCTCCCGGCTTTCCCGATCCACGACGAGATACTCCTCCTCGATGCCTACGGAGAAAGCGGGTCGGTCGATCACTACGGGAAAGCTAGAGATCGAGCCCGAGGACGCGACGTCTGGACGAGGCGCATTCCTCGCGCACGTGACAGCCCTCCAGATGATCGTTGACGAGGCCCATTGCCTGCATGAAGGCATACGTGGTGGTCGGCCCCACGAAGGACCAACCGCGCCGTTTCAGGTCGTTCGAGATCGCGGTGGATGTCTCGGTCACGGCCGGTATCTCGACCGGGGGTGGTTGCTCAGGCTCGGCCCAAGACCAGAAGTAACCGGCGAGGGAGCCCTTTTCCTCGATCAGCTCCAGGGCCCTGCCTGCATTGTTGATGGTCGAGCGGATCTTGCCCTGATGACGGATGATGCCGGCATCCTCCAGGAGCCGGGCCACGTCGTCTTCGCCGAACCCGGCCACGATCCCGGGCTCGAATCGGGCGAAAGCGGCCCTGAAGTTCTCCCGCTTGCGGAGAACCGTGAGCCATGAGAGCCCGGACTGGAAACCCTCCAGGCAGATCTTCTCGAAGAGACGGGTGTCCTCGGTGCTGGGCCGGCCCCATTCCTCGTCGTGATAAGGCGCATAGTCCGGGCCCGAGCCCCACCAGCAGCGGAGAATCCCGTCCTCACCGATGACCAGTTCCATCATCTGCAGGCTATTTGATCATTTGTTTCGCACGACCCACATGTCATAGGGAAGCGCTGTCCGTAGCTTTGTTGGCATGAGCTCGAAGGGTCGCGACGCCATGGCCGGGGCTGCTGCGGTTGCACTCTCGCTCGGCGTCTCCGAGCTGGCGGCGGGGCTCCTCGGTCTGCCGTCGCTGATCGAAGCGGTGGGCGACTGGGTGATCGATGTCTCACCGACACCGGTCAAGGAGTGGGCGATTTCGACATTCGGGACCAATGACAAGCTCGTCCTCCTCATCGGGATCGTGCTTGTCTCGCTTCTGGTCGGTGCATTGGTCGGCATGATCGCCCGACGCCGGTTTGGCATCGCCGTCGCCGTTTTCCTCGGGTTCGGCGCCGCGGCGACGCTGGCCGCTACCCGTGATCCGGCCGTTTCGATCGGAGTGGCAGTCATCCCGGCGGGTCTTGCAGTCATCACCGGTCTCGCCGCACTGCGCTGGCTGTACGCACAGAGCCCGGAGGCCTTGGCCCAGGTGGAGGAGGCGGCCACCCCCGCCGACCCGTCCCGTCGCCGTCTGGTGATCGGGCTGGGCGCGGTCCTCGGTGTCGCCGCCCTCTCCAGCGGGATCGGGAGGGCCCTCGTCGATCGCTCGACCCGATCAGTGTCGGGACGCACCGAGGTGAGCTTTCCGGCGGCTGCCGAGTCCCTGCCCCCGATGCCTGCGACGGCCGAGCTCGGCGTTCAAGGTCTCAGCCCGGTCATCACACCGAACGAGGTCTTCTACCGGATCGACACCGCATTTCTGAGCGTCCCTCGTGTCGAGCTATCCGAATGGGCGATCACCGTAGAGGGGCGGGTCGACCGGCCCTACTCCCTCACCTACGACGACCTGCTCGCCATGCCCCTGGTGGAGAGGGACGTGACCCTGTCCTGTGTCTCCAATGAGGTCGGTGGCGACCTAGTCGGCAACGCTCGCTGGCTCGGGGTTCCCCTCTCCGATGTGCTCGACCGCGCCGGTGTGCGCGGAGACGCCGAGCAAGTGGTAGGACGGTCGGTCGATGACTTCACAGTCGGGTTCCCGGTCGAGGCGGTCTACGACGGTCGTGACTCCCTGGTGGCGGTGGGGATGAATGGGGAGCCGCTGCCCCTCGAGCACGGATTCCCGGCCCGGTTGGTGGTGGCCGGCCTCTACGGCTATGTCTCGGCCACCAAATGGCTGTCCTCCATCGAGTTGACCGGTTGGGACGACTTCGATGCCTACTGGGTCCCCCGTGGCTGGGCCAAGGAAGCGCCCATCAAGACCCAGAGCCGCATCGATACCCCGACCAACAGAACGGCTCTCGAGCCCGGGACGCACCGGGTGGCCGGTGTCGCCTGGGCGCCCACCCGGGGGATCTCCAGGGTCGAGGTGAGGCTGGGCGAGGACGCAGAATGGGTCGATGCCGAGCTCTCCGAGCCTCTCTCGGACAACTGTTGGCGTCAGTGGGTGGTCGATTGGGGTGCCCCCGCCGGGACCCATCGTCTCCAGGTGCGTGCCACCGACGGTGACGGCAACGTTCAAACCGACGAGTCACGCCCCCCTGCTCCCGACGGCGCCACCGGTTGGCACACGATCCAGGTCAGCGTGGGCTGATTTCGTCCAAATCGGGAGTCAGAGTTGCGATATACGGCACTCATGATCCCAATTTCAGTTCAGTCCTGGTCGGTGGCCGAGATCGCCCATGACAGCCCGAGATCGGGGCTGGTGAGGGCGAGCCGAAGAACCCATCCGGTCTCCGGGCTGCCATCGTCGAACCAGTGCCAGGCGAGCGAGGTGACAGCCCGGCCCAAGACGTCTGGATCCGCCGGCCAGTCCTGGTCGGTCAGCGTGGCCACCGCCCACCAGGCCAGGTAGCGGCCGGCCGCCGCTCCTCGCCGGCGCCCATGGGCTCCGGCCGATGCCCCGGCCCAGGCCACCCAAGCCATGCCCGAACCGGGGCCGAGCTCGGCCGCCCGAGCCCGGGTCATGCCCAACGCGGCAATAGCGGCCAGGTGATCTCCCTCCACGGCGGCGGTCTGGCACCGGCCGTTGGATTGGTCGGTCCAGGGCTCGACCAGGTCTGCCAATGCAGCGGCGGAGGGAAGATCGTCGATCGTCGTTGGGTTTTCCGGTAGTTCCACGACCACAGTTGCTGGCAGCGATGGGGAGGGTGCCTCGATCCCATCACTCTTGTAGGTCGCCGTCTCGTACTCCGGCTCCCAGGGCTGGAGGTGGGCGGGCAGGTCCGGGATCTCATCCACCCGATCGCCGCGCACCACCCTCTCTGCTGCGAAGGTGTCTCGGTCGGGCCCGGGGGTCAGATGCTGGTCCATCTCTGCCCACGTCTTGGTGCTAGCCGCCACCTCGGGAAGGGGGCCCAGACCGAATCTGGAGCCGCCTTCCGATACGACCGGCCCGGCAATCGGGGCCGGGGCCTCGAGAGCCAGGCGATAACGGATGTGCTCCTCCACACCCCAGACCTGTTTTCCCCTGATCACTGCCTCGGCACAGCGCCGTCTCAATTCGAGAAGCCGGTCCCAGTCCCGGGCGGCACACAGCCCATCGATCACCCGCAACAGCTCATCGGTGTCTGACGACTCGATTGCTTCGATCGCGCGTGGCCAGGTCATGGCTCGGGCCCGGTGGCGACGGGGAGGTCGCGGCGGGACCAATCGGAGAACGACCCCACATAGACATCGGGAATGGGACGTCCGGCGACGACCAGGGCGAGGGCAGCGTGACAGGCATTGACTCCGCTGCCACAGGAGACGATCCCTCGATCCGGAAAGTCGCGGTAGCGATCGGCCAGGCTTTCGGGGCTGAGGAAGCGGCCATCCTCCAGATTGCCTTCGAGCGGGTAGTTGACCGCTCCCGGAATATGTCCTGCCTTCGAGTCGACCGGCTCCGTCTCTCCTCGATATCGCTCCGGGGCCCGCACATCGACGATGGATCTTCCCCCGAGTTGGTCGTGTGTCACCACGCCCCTGAACCGCGCCACCGGCGGGTACTCGGTCCGCACCGGGACCACGGGCTCTGTCTCCAGCGGAAAGCCGTCTTCTGTCCAGGCCTGAATGCCTCCGTCGAGCACCCGAACCGCTCCGTTGTGCCCGATTGATCGCAGCATCCACCAAAGCCGGGCGGCGACCGCTCCACCTGCGTCGTCGTAGACCACGACGTCGTCTGCGGGGCCCAGCCCCAGCCTTCCCAGAGTACGGGAGAATTCGGCTGCGGTAGGCAATGGGTGACGCCCCGCCCCGGGTGGGGCCGCCAGGTCCGTCTCCAGATCCACGAACACCGCGCCCGGTATGTGTCCCTTGGCGTAGGCGTCGGCGCCGTGGCCGGGGTTGGCCAACGACCAGCGCACGTCGAAGATCGCGTTGTCTTCGCGGGACCTGATCAGCTCATGTGCGCTGATCAGCGGGCTGGTCATCGGTGTCGTCACGACTCTCGAGCTCGGTGCCCAGGCCGCTCACCGTCGCACCCAGGGCGGCAGCGAGCGAGCCGGCTGCTTTCTTGAGCTGGGCCCGGGTCTCCGGATCGCCCATCGCCGTGCTGAACGATGCGGCCACCTGGTCCCAGGCGCCGGCCAGCGTGGCCAGGGCGCTCCTTATCTCGTCTTCGCTGGGGCCGTCATCTGACGCCAGATCCTCGTAGGTGCGCCGGAGCCGGTCCTTCAGGGCGCTCCATTCGGCTGTGACCGCGTCCCAGGGATCAGCCTCGCCATTCGACGTAGCATCGGCCTGGTGCGTGTCCACCTCCTCGATGGTACCTACGAGCTCTTTCGCTCTCACTATGGCCGCAAGGACACCGTCACCGGCCCGGACGGACAGGATCTGAAGGCGACCCTCGGGATCATGGAGTCCACCCTCGCCCTGCTCCGCGAACCAGAGGTGACCCATCTCGCCGCCAGCTTCGACACCGTGATCGAGTCCTTTCGCAACGTCATGTTCCCCTACTACAAGTCCTCAGCCGGCATGGACCCCGATCTGCTCGCCCAGTTCCCCGTCGCCGAGACCGCCCTGGAGGCCCTCGGTGTCGTGGTGTGGCGGAACATCGAATTCGAAGCCGACGACGCCATCGCCACGGCCGCCATCCGCTGGGTCGAAGACGTCGACCAGGTGGTGATCGCAACCCCGGACAAGGACTTGAACCAACTCGTCATCGGGGACCGAATCGTCACCTACAACCGCCGTGAGCAGAAGATCCTCGACGAGAGAGCCGTGGTGGACAAGTTCGGGATCCACCCCGAGTCGATACCCGACTATCTCGCCCTGGTGGGCGACACCGCCGACGGCGTCCCCGGGTTGCCCGGATGGGGCGCCAAGTCCGCCTCCACCGTCCTGGCCCATTATCCGCGTCTGGAGCTGATCCCCGAGTCGGCCTCCGATTGGGAGGTGACCGTTCGCGGGGGCGACAAGCTGGCCGCGGTGCTAAGGGAGAATCACGACCTGGCCTATCTGTACCGGGAGCTAACCACCTTGCGCTTCGACGTCCCTATCGATGAAACCCTGAGCGACCTGGAGTGGAAGGGTGTCCCCCGCCTCCGCTTCGAGGAATTCTGCACCTCGGTCGGCTTCGACCCCGACTCGATCCGGGTTCATCGCTGGGCGGACTGAATCAGATTCCTGTTTCAGCGCGCCCCTGATACCGAGGTGACCAGACGACCCAGGGACGCACGCACCACACCTGGCTTCTCCATCCACAGATAATGGCCTGCCTCCATGACCGGGGTCGCCTCCGCGTGGGGCATGTGATCGACCAGATCGGTGCTCGCACTGGCAGGAATCGGGCTCATCGCCCCATAAATGAAATGGATCGGTACCTCTGTGGTTCGAAGCAGTGACGCCAGGTCGGCTCTCCCCGCCTCCATCGAGTCGAGCGTCTCTGAATAGCCGAGTACCGATATCCGGGATTCGGGCATGGGAGGCGCTGTGCCAGGGTCGGCGAAGTACGCGGGCCAAGCCAGACGGAATGACTCCAAGAACTCGGCCTCTGTGCCTTCTCCTTTCATCGCCCGCCGTTCGAGATGTTCGGCTCGCTCCCGCAGGTGTGCGGGGGTTCGCTTCTCGATTGCCCGCTCGAACTCGGAGATTCCCCCGTCGCCGATGACACCAATCGTGTCGATACCAAGCCCGGCAATCAACCGGTCGCCGGCCCGAGCAGCCAAGGCGAGCATGAGGTAACCACCCCATGAGTGTCCGATGACATAGGCGGCGGGCCAGCCCAAGGCGTCCAGCACCGAGACCGCATCAGCCACATGGGCCTCAACCGAATGTGGCCTGGCCTTCGTGGAAGGAGTCAATCCGCGTTGTTGGTAAATCGCGACTCGGTAGGCGGGAACAAGTTCCTCGACGAGGCCTTCCATGTAGGTGTAGCTCAAGCCCGGGCCTCCATGAAGAATCAGCACGGGCGGTCCTTCGCCTTCCACCGTGCCCACAACCGCACCACCCGCCACCCTCGCCCGAAGCTCAGTCACCGCTTCGACGCTAGTTGGATCAGACCCTCAGGCCGCTGCTTCGGGCTCTTCCTGGGCTCCGCTGAACTGGGCGTTGTAGAGAGCTGCGTAGGCGCCGTCGAGGGCGACCAGTTCGTCGTGGGTGCCTTGCTCCACGATTCGGCCCTCCTCCATCACCAGGATCAGGTCGGCGTCCCGGATGGTGGAAAGACGGTGGGCGATCACGAAGCTGGTCCGATCGGTGCGCAGCGCGGCCATGGCATGCTGGAGGAGGAGCTCGGTTCTGGTGTCGACCGAGCTGGTGGCCTCGTCCAGGATCAGCAGCGATGGGTCGGCGAGGAAAGCGCGAGCGATGGTGATCAGCTGCTTCTCGCCGGCGCTCACGTTGCTCCCCTCGTCATCGATGATCGTGTCATACCCGTCAGGGAGACTGTGGACGAAGCGGTCGACGAAGGTGGCCTTGGCCGCGTCGAGGATCTCCTCCTCGCTGGCATCGGGGCGCCCGTAGGCGATGTTCTCCCGGATCGTCCCCTTGAACAGCCAGGTGTCCTGGAGGACCATGCCGATCTCTGAGCGTAGATCGGACCGTCGCATGTGGGCGATGTCCACGTCGTCGAGTGTGATCCGCCCCGAGTCGAGCTCGTAGAACCGCATGATCAGGTTGACCAGGGTGGTCTTGCCCGCACCGGTCGGGCCGACGATCGCCACCTGCTGACCTGGCTCGACCGTGAGGGACAGATCCTCGATTAGGGGGCGATCCTCCTCGTAGCGGAAGGACACGTCCTCGAACACGACGCGTCCGTGTCGGTCGCCCACCATCTCCGGGACCTGGTCGTCGTGGGCCTCCTCATCGGCGTCGAGCAGCTCGAACACGCGCTCCGCCGAGGCGACGCCGGATTGGAGGAGGTTCACCATCGATGCGATCTGGGTGACCGGCTGGGTGAACTGCCGGGAGTACTGGATGAAGGCCTGGACGTCACCGAGGCTCATCGTCCCACTGGCAACCCGCAGGCCGCCGACCACCGCGATGACGACGTAGTTGAGGTTCCCGATGAACATCATGATCGGCATGATCAGCCCGGAGAGGAACTGGGCGCCGAAGCTGGCCTGGTAGAGCTCCTCGTTCTCGACTTCGAAGCCCGCCTGGCTCTCCCCCTGCCGTCCATACACCTTGACCAGGGAATGACCGGTGAAGGCCTCCTCGATCTGGGCGTTGAGGGTCCCGGTCCGCCGCCATTGGGTGATGAACTGGGTCTGGGAGCGCTTCATGACCAACCCGGCGAGGACCATCGAGACGGGAATCGTGACCAGGGCGATGACGGCGAGGGCCGGCGAGATGGAGAACATCATCCCGACGACGAAGATGACGGTGAGGACCGAGGTGAGTAGCTGGCTCATCGTCTGTTGCAGGGTCTGCGAGACGTTGTCGATGTCGTTGGTGACCCGGCTCAGCAGCTCGCCACGGGGCTGGCGATCGAAGTAGCGGAGCGGGAGGCGGTTCAGCTTGCCCTCGACCTCACCCCTGAGCCGGAAGATGGTGCGCTGCACGACGTCGTTGAGCAGATAGCCCTGGAGGAAGCCGAGAAGGGCCGATGCCGCGTACAGGCCGAGGACGACGAGGAGTACTGTGCCCAGGGCCTGGAAGTCGATGCCCTGCCCGGGAACGAGATCGACTCCGCCGAGCAGATCGGCGATCTGGCCCTGACCCTGTGCCCGGGCCGCATCGATCGCCTCGGCCTTTGTCATTCCCTCAGGCAGACGTGATCCGATTACCCCGGCAAAGATCAGATCGGTGGCCTGCCCGAGCACCCTCGGCCCGATCGCGGCGAGCCCGACGCTGACGACGGCAGTCAGGAATACCAGGATGACCCGAAGCCGCTCGGGGCGGAGGCGGGCGGCCAGACGTCTTGCCGAAGAACCGAAATCGAGCGACTTCTGCCCGATCATGCCGCCCCCGAACGGTCCACGCCCCGGCCCGGGCCCGGCCTGGACCCTCTCGGTGGCCTTCATCGTGCGATCGCTCACGAGGCGACCTCCGCCCTGAGCTGGGACTCCACGATCTCGACGTAGGTGGGGCTGGTGGCGAGGAGCGCCTCATGGGTGCCGAGGCCAACGATCTCGCCGTCCTCCAGCACGATGATCTGATCGGCGTCGGCGATGGTCGACACCCGCTGGGCCACGATGATCACCGTTGCCTGGGCTGTGACCGGCTTGAGGGCACGGCGGAGACGGGCGTCGGTAGCCAGGTCCAGCGCCGAGAACGAATCGTCGAAGACATAGATCTCAGGACGGCGGATCACGGCCCTGGCGATCGCCAGCCGCTGACGCTGGCCACCCGAGAAGTTGGTCCCACCCTGAGCCACCTCGGATTCGAGGCCCTCGGGTTGCGCGGCCACGAAGTCGCGGGCCTGGGCGATCTCGAGGGCGGCCCACATCTCCTCATCGGTCGCATCCGGTTTCCCGAAGCGGAGGTTGCTCGCCACCGTGCCCGAGAACAGATACGCCTGCTGGGGGACCAGGCCGATCTTCGACCACAGGGTGTCGGAGTCGATCTCTCTCACATCTACTCCGTCCACCAGGACCTTCCCGATCGTCGGGTCGAATAGACGGGGGATCAGGCTGAGCAGCGTGGTCGTCCCGGCCCCGGTCGAGCCGATGATCGCAGTGGTCTGACCGGCGCCTGCGGAGAAGGTGACATCGCTCAGGACGGGATGGGCGGCTCCCGGGTAGGAGAACCCGACACCTTCGAAGGCCAGCTCACTCTTGCCGGGCAGATCGATGACTCCCTCGGAAGGCGGGACCACGGTGGAGTCGGTGTCGAGCACCTCTCCCACCCGGTCGGCGCTGACCGACGCACGCGGCACGAGGATCAGCATGAAGGTCGACATCATGACCGCCATCAGGATCTGGATCAGATAGGAGAGGAAGGCGGTCAGGGCGCCAATCTCCATCGCACCGGCATCGACGCGCTGGGCGCCAAACCACAGGACCGCCACGCTGGAGACATTCAGGACGAGCATCACCACCGGGAACATGGCCGCCATCCAACGGCCGACGGTGACCGCGACATCGGTGAGATCGGCGTTGGCACGGCCGAACCGCGCCGTCTCGAATGGCTCCCGGACGAAGGCGCGGAGAACGCGGATGCCGGTCGTCTGCTCTCGGAGCACCCGATTGACGTCGTCGATCCGGGTCTGCATGACCCGGTATGCGGGGATCATCCGGGAGATGATCAGCCCGACGATCACGCCGAGGATGGGCACGGCCACCGCCACCAGCCAGGAGAGGCCGACATCCTCCCTGATCGCCATGACGACCCCACCCACCATCATGATCGGTGCGGCGATGAGCATCGTGAAGGTCATGAGGACGAGCATCTGGATCTGCTGGACGTCGTTGGTGTTGCGGGTGATCAGGGAGGGTGCGCCGAACCGCCCCATCTCACGAGCGGAGAACGAGCCGACCCGGGCGAAGATGGCGGAACGCAGGTCTCGCCCGAAGGCCATGGCGGTTCGGGCGCCGAAGTAAACGGCTGTGATGGTGCAGGCGACCTGGAGGAGCGAGATCCCGAGCATGACCGCTCCCACCCGGATGATGTAATCGGTGTCCCCGTTCACCACGCCGTTGTCGATGATGTCGGCGTTGAGACTGGGCAAGTACAGCGAGGCGATCGTCCCCACCAGCTGGAGGACGACGACGATCAGCATCTCTCGCTTGTAGGGGCGAAGGTAGGTGCGGAGGGTCCGGAGCAGCATCAGCCGACCAGGCTTTCGGCCGGCTCGACGATTCCGACCAGCAACACCTCGACGAGCTCATCGACCTGGAGACGCTCGCCGAAGCTCAGGGCAGGGTGGGCGTTGGCCAGCAGCAAGCCGCGAAAGGCCGAGGCGGCGCGGGCGGGCTCGAGCCTGAGTTGGTCCCGGTGGCGCTCGAAGATGCGAGCGAGGGACTCGTTTATGGCCGCGTTGGAGACGATGACGAAATGGGGCGGGCCCGATGCGTGGTCCGGGATCGCGTCGTGTGGGATGGTGCGAAGGACCGCCATGAGGGCGAGTACCTGCTCCAACCTGTCGAGGAGGATTCGCGCCGCCTCGGCGAGTTGAACGGGCAATGGGGCGCCCTCATAGACGGCGGCCAGCTCCTCCTGGACCGGGCCTGGATCGAAGCTGGCTCGAAGAGCCTCGTAGATCAGGGCGGGTTTGTCCGGGAAGACCCGGAAGATCGTGCCCTCGGCGATACCGGCGGCCTCGGCCATCTCACGGGTGGTCACCGCGGCGCCGCGTTCGATCAGAAGTGGGATCACCGCCTCGACGATGGCCCGGCGGCGCTCCTCGGGAGCCAGGGGCAGGGCGCGACTCCGCTTGCTCATGATGGGGGAAAGCATAGAGTGAGTGAGTACTCACTCACAAATGTGTCTCAGTCCTCCCCGTCCTCCGCCCAGACGACGTCGAAACGCTCGAGACAGTCGGAGCAGCGGTAGGCGAGAGGGGTGCCCGGCTCGAGCGGCGCGTCCTCGGGGAGGAAGGAGATCAGATGGGCGGTGCCCCCGCAGTCGACACAGATGAAGGTCTCCGGTGGGTCGCTCAACCGATCGTCTTGCCCGCCGATTGCAGCTGCTCGGCGGCTTCCACCACCCGCGCCGCCATCCCGACCTCCGCTTTCTTCATGTAAGAGCGGGGGTCGTAGGCCTTCTTGTCGCCGACCTCACCGTCGACCTTGAGGACCCCGTCGTAGCTCTTCATCATGTGGTCGGCGATGGGGCGGGTGTATGCGTACTGGCAATCGGTGTCGATGTTCATCTTGATGACGCCATAGCCGAGAGTCTCATGGATCTCATCGAGGCTCGACCCGCTGCCACCGTGGAAGACCAGATAATGCCGGGCGTCCTCCCCGAATCGATCCGTCACCGCCGCCTGGCCGTCACGCAGGATGGTCGGGTCGAGTTTGACCGCCCCGGGCTTGTAGACACCGTGGACGTTGCCGAACACTGCGGCCAGGAGATAGCGGCCTTTGTCGAAGGTCCCCAACACCTCGGAGACCCGCACCATGTCACCGGGGGACGTGTAGAGCTTGGACCGATCGACGTCTTCGTTGTCCGTTGCGTCCTCCACGCCGCCGACGATGCCGATCTCGAGCTCGAGGATCACATCGAGCTCGGCGCACAGGTCGAGCAGCTCGCGCGCCAGCTCCAGATTCTCTTCCATGGGTAGCTCGGACGCGTCCAGCATGTGGGACTGGAACAGAGGGCCCTTCCCCTCGCTCTTACGTCGTCTGGACTCCTCGAGCAGGGGCCGAATGAAGCCGTCGACACGGCCGGGGGGGCAGTGGTCGGTGTGGAGAGCCACGTTGACCGGGTATTGCTCGGCGACGACTCCGGCGAACTCGGCTAGAGCCGTGGCCCCGATCGGCATGCTCTTGTTGGACTGACCGGAGGCGAATTCGCCGCCACCGTACGAGACCTGGAGGATCCCGTCGGACCGAGCTTGGCTCAGACCCTCAAGGGCGGCCAGGATGGTGGTCGACGAGGTGACGTTGATGGCGGGGAGGGCGAAGCTCCCATCCCGGGCCGCATCGAACATGGCCCGGTACTTCTCTGGGGTGACGATGGGCATGACTGAAACGTACAACGTCGAACGCAGAACGTAGAACGCCGATGCCGACTCGCCGTCAGAAACCGACCGGAATAGGTTTTGGGTGTGACACAGAGTGTCGATCAGCCGGTCGCGCCTCGGAAGCCACGAAGTCGCCTCCTGCGCGCCGTTTACTTCGTTCTCGGAATCATCTGCCTCGGTTTCGTCTACCTCAGCGTCCTCCCCGGCATACCCACGTTCGACTTCGTCATCCTCGCCGCCTTCTTCTTCTCCATGTCCTCCGACCGTCTTCACGGTTGGCTGGTCAATCACCCTGTCTACGGCAAGATCATCAGGGGCTACCGGAGTGGCGGGCTCACTATGAGGATGAAGTGGGCGGCCGCCATCGCCATCACCGCCAGTCTTTCCCTGTCGGCGTTCGTCCTGACCGATAACAACGTGTTGAGGATCGTCCTGGCCGCGGTGGGAGTTTTCGCCATCTGGTTCGTCTTCAGTCGTCCCACCAAGACCCAGGCGCCGCCGGCTCTCTCCCCCTGAAGGGGGGAGCACCGCCGAAGGCGGGGAGGGGGGATTCCTAGCCCCCGCTGACCGCCTGAAGCACCTGAACCTGGGATCCGGGGCCTACCGGAGTGTCCAGGTTGGCCCGCACTGCATCGACGAATACGAGGACATGGGGCCTTATCGCCCCAGCCTCGTCGAGCAGATGGTTCCTCAGACCAGGCTCGTCGGCGAAGAGGCTTTCCAGCACCTCACCCAGGGTCTCGCCTTCGGCCTGGTGGCGGGGGCCGGTGGTGACCGCCTGGGTGAGGACCCGGGGCAGCTTCACCGTCACGCTCATGAGATGAGGCGAATCGTGGCGATCCGTGGGAACGAGGGCCCCAGGCGCTCCCAGGTCTCGCCCAGGTCTCGTGTCAGCCACAGGTCACCACCGGAGGTCCCGAAACAAAACGCCCCATCGTCGGTCCCGTCGAACGCACGACGCAGGACCGCGGTGAACTGCGGCGCATCTGGCCAGCCGGTTCCGACCACCGACCATGAATCCCCGTCGTCGTCGGAGCCGTAGACCTTGAGGTCGCCGTCGACAGGCACTCGATTCTCGCTCGATTCGAGCGGGATCGTGAACAAACGCCCACTGTCGGCGTGCCGCCAGATCACGAAGCCGAAGCCGGCGGGGAGACCCTCCTCGATCCGCTCCCAGGTATCGCCCCCGTCGGTCGAGCGGAACATGCCCTGGTGATCCTGACGCCAGATCCGCTCCGGGTTGGCCGGGTCGTGGGCGAGGCCATGCACGCAATAGCCGATCTCTGGCCGCTCACCGTCCTCGGGGGTGTCGACCGACGGGATCCCGTCGTTCTTCGGGATCCAGGTGGCGCCATCGTCGTCGGAGCGGAAGACACCAACCGCGGAGATGCCGACCCACATGCTGCCGTTGCCCTCGAGGATGCGATGGGTGCAGAGGCCGCCCGCACCGGGAAACCACCCCTCACGAGTCGGATGCTCATTGAGGCCTTCCACCGGTCCCCAGCTCATGCCACCGTCTGCAGAGGTGAACAAACCTGCTTGAGCCACACCCGCGAACAGCCTGTCGCCGGAGCCATGGAACGTCCAGATCTGCTCCATCTTCCGACCGGAGCCCTCCGGCCACGCGGGCGGGGAGTCGGCCGGCTTCCAGTCGACCAGGTTGTCACTGTGGTGGACTCCAACGCCGAACCAGTTGCTGCCGACTCCGGCGAGGTGGGTGCCGTCGCGGGCCTGGCCGAAAGCGGTCACCTTCCAGCCGGGGAACAATGGTCCTTCCACCTGCCAGCCCGAGCTCGACTCGTCGAGCAGATATCCGCCCTTCTCTGATCCGACCAGGATTCGCATCATGAGCCTTCTTCCATAGACAATTGGACACTACTTGTCGACCAGCAAGCCCCCGATTCGACCATTCAGCCGCTTTTCCCTGGCCGCGGTCACCGCGATCACGATGGGCGTCGCCACCTTCTCGCAGAGCGCATTCGGGGTCCTCGCCTCAGACCTGATCGGGGAGTTCGGCCTGGAGAGGTGGCAGATCGGGATCCTGGTAACGGCGAACGGGTTCACCGGTGCGCTTCTCTCCCCGGCGTTCGGCCGTCTCACCGACCGAATGGGAAGCGTCAAGTCTGTCATCAGGGTGCTGATGCTGGGCATCGTGACGATGATTGTCGTGGCCATCGCTCCCACCTACTCCATCCTCTTTGCGGGGGCAGTGCTGAGCGGGCTCCCCAACGGATGGACCAACCCGGCCACGAACGCCCTGATCGTCGACAACGTGGTGGCCGGGGCCAGGGGAGTGGTCACCGGCATCAAGCAGTCCGGCGTGCAGATGGGGTCCTTCCTCGGGGGGCTCCTCTTGCCGGGCATCGCGGCCGCGACCAACTGGCGAGTCGCCTTCGCTTCGTTCCTGGTATTTCCCGTCGTCGGTCTCGCCGGCATGTGGCGGCGACCTGAGATCCGGCGATCTCATAGGAGCGGCAGCGGGACGAAGGCCCCGGTCCCGATCGCGGTGCGATGGATAGCCGTGTATGGCACCCTGGCCGGCCTCGGGGTGTCGGCGACCACCACCTTCCTCCCCCTCTTCGCCGAGGAGAGCGAGGGCTGGACCACTGCCCAGGCCGGGCTGCTCATCGCAGGTGTGGGCCTGGTCGGGGTGATCGCCCGCATTTCGTGGGGCTCGGTGTCCGAGCGCTGGCTGGGACACGGTCGCACTCTGCGGCTCCTGGCGGTGCAGTCGGCCGTGGCCGCCAGCCTTCTCGCCCTGGCCTCGGCCGACCTGGCGTCGTCCTGGGTCCTGATCCCCGCTGCTCTGCTCATGGGGTCCGGGGCGGTGGCATGGAACGCGGTGGGGATGCTCGCGGTGATGGACTATTCCGCGCCGGAGCTGGTCGGCCGTGGCACCGGCCTGGCCATGCTCGGCTTCCTCACAGGTATCGGCCTCGGCGCCCCGCTCATGGGCCTCTCGGTCGACCGTCTCGGCGAGTACACCCCGGGTTGGGTCGTCATCGCGACCCTTTTCGTTTTCGGCGCCGTGGTCGCCGGTCGAGTCCACCGCACCGGTACCCTCGCCCACGTTTGAGACTGGTCATCGCCCGCTGCACGATCGACTATACGGGCCGGGTGACCGCCCATCTCCCCGAGGCGGTCCGGCTGATCATGGTCAAGGCCGACGGCACTCTGGCCGTCCACTCAGACGGCAATGCCTCCAAGCCGCTCAACTGGATGGTTGCCCCCAACGTCATCTCCAGCTTCGACGACAGGTGGGAGGTCACCAACAACCGAGGGGAGAAGCTCGTGATCACGATCTCGGAGGTGCTCCAAGACGTGACCCATGCCCTGGGAGAGGACCCCGGTCTGCAGAAGGACGGAGTGGAGGCCCATCTTCAACAGCTGCTCGCAACCCGGCTCTGGGTCCTCGAGGAGGGCCTCACCCTGATCCGTCGGGAGTATCCGACCGACATCGGGCCCGTTGACCTCCTCTGCCAGGACGTCGAGGGGAACCTCGTCGTGGTCGAGGTCAAGCGTCGGGGTGAGATCGATGGGGTGGAACAGCTGACCCGGTATCTCGACCGACTCGGGATGGACCCCAGACTGGGGCACCTGAGGGGGATGCTGGTTGCCCAGGCCATCACCCCGCAGGCTCGAATCCTCGCCGAGTCGCGGCGGATCGAGGCGATCGAGGTCGACTACGACGGTCTGCGCGACATCGAAGACACCGAGCTGCGGCTCTTCGAGCTCCACTGACGTGTTCGACATCGTCTTCTATCGACCGGAGATACCTCCCAACACCGGTAACGCCATGCGGCTTGCAGCCGTCACCGGGTGCCGGCTTCACCTCATCGAGCCGCTCGGTTTCGACATGGAGGATTCGAAGCTGCGTCGTGCCGGCATGGACTATCGGGACAAGGCGACCGTGAGCGTCCATCCCGATCTGGAGAGCTGGCGTCGAGGGGGGCGGCGGGAGCGGGTCTTCGCCTACACCGTGGACGCCGACCTGGTCTACACCGAGGTCGCCTACCGGCCGGGCGACGCACTCCTCTTCGGTCCCGAGTCCGTTGGGCTCCCCGAAGAGGTGAAGGGGCTCGATTGGGTCACCGAGCGGCTCCGCCTTCCCATGCTCTCCGGGGTGCGTTCGCTCAACCTGGCCAACTCGGCGTCGGTGGTGGTGTACGAGGCCTGGAGACAAAATGGGTTCGGCGGTTCACGTTTGTGACTGCCGGTCGCCTTCGCCAAGGTGAAGGTCACTCGGTGACCAATCGGCGAGGAGCCTGAAGGCGATGGCCTCTGCGAGCACGGCCCGCTCCAGGTCACCGATGTCCTGGCTCTCGTTGGGGGCGTGATAGGCGCTGGTGGGATCGCTGGTCCCGATGACCAGGATAGGGGAGCCCGGGTAGAGCTCCGCAAAGGTCGAGATGAATGGGATGGATCCACCCGCTCCCATGTGCACCGGCTCGTTGCCAAACGCCTCGATGAAGGCCCTGGTCCAGGCCTGGACGGGGAACGTGTCCATGTCGAGGACGGTCGGCTCGCCATGCTCCTCGTGGAAGAACTCGACCTTCGTGCCCCAGGGGGCGTTGTCGACGAGATGCTGCTTCAGCGCCTCCAACGCAGCCAACGTGTCCTCCCCTGGGGCGATTCGCATGCTCACCTTCGCCCTTGCCATGGGAACCAGCTGGTTTATGGCGCTCGACACCGGAGGTGCATCCACGGCCAGCACCGACACCGCGGGCCGGGTCCAGAGACGGGACGGGATGGACCCGATGCCGAGCTGGTGGAGGCCATCGACGGTGCCGGCGAGCTTGCGGGCCATGTCCTCGGGCACGTCGATGCCCCCCGCCTCTTCGCTGACCAGCCCGGGAATGGTGACATTGCCCTCATCGTCGTGGAGGGTGGCGAGGAGCCTGGCCAGCGCGATCAGGGCATCGGGGAAGACGCCGCCGTATTGGCCGGAGTGAACAGCCTTCTCCAGGGTACGAAGCTCGAAGGAGACTGCGACGATGCCCCGCAGGGAGGTTATGAACGCCGGTACACCAACCGACCAGTTGCCACCGTCGCCGATCACGATCACGTCGGGGCGGAGCAGGTCCGCGTGTCGCTCGAGTATGGCTTCGAGGCTCTCTGAGCCGGCCTCCTCCTCGCCTTCGAGGAAGATTTGGACCCCGACGGGTGGCTTCCCGCCGTGCGCCGCCACCGCCCCCAGGTGCATGACGATGCCCCCCTTGTCGTCGGCCGCTCCGCGCCCATAGAGCCGACCGTCACTCTGTGTGGGCTCGAACGGGTCGGTGGCCCATTCGGACGAGGGCCCGGCAGGCTGGACGTCGTAGTGCGCATAGAGGAGCAAGGTCGGAGCACCCTCAGGCGCCGGGATCTCGGCGAATATCGCGGGGTTCCCGCCGTCGGCTTGGAGGAGCCGCGCGTTGTGAAAGCCCGTCTCAGCCAGCACGGCCCTGATCTTCTCTGCCCCTTCCCGCACTTTCGACTGGTCGTGACCGGCGGCGCTCACCGTGGGCAGCCGCACCAGGTCGCCGAGGAGCTCGACGAGGCGGGGCATGTCGGCGGCAACATTGGCCCGGAGGTCCTCATGCATCGATGCGAGGCTAACGCCCGGCATTGTCCCCAATTGCCCGCCGTAGGCCATCATGGGGTGATGCCCACGTTTCGGTTGTTCGGGATCCCGGTGACGATCCACCCATCGTTCCTCGTCATCGCCGCGCTACTCGGCCTCTCCGGCCGGCAACCCGTCGTGTATCTCGTCGCCTGGGTGATCGTCGTCTTCATCTCCATCCTCATCCATGAGCTCGGTCATGCCCTGACCGCCCGGTCCTACGGCGCCGAGGTGGAGATCGAGCTCAACGCCATCGGCGGCCTCACCAGTTGGGCCGTCCCCGGCGAGGAGCTGAGCCCGGGCCGGCGGGCTTTGGTCGCCGCGGCCGGCTCCGGTGTGGGTGTGATATTCGGCGCCATGGTCTGGGTGTTCGACCGATTCACCGGGCCTTACACCGAAGTGGCGGGCTTCGTCGTCCGCAACTTGATCGTGGTCAACGTCCTCTGGGGTTTGCTCAATTGGCTTCCGATCCGCCCTCTCGACGGGGGTCACCTGTTCAGCTCTCTCCTCCAGAAGGTGATTCCGTCGCGCGCCGAAGCCGTCGGCAACGTCGTGTTCTTCCTCACGGCGGCCGGAGCACTGGTGGCAGGCGTGATGACCCGACGCATCTTCCTCGCCGTGTTGGCGGGTTGGCTGTTACTCGGGGAGCTGACCAGGGGGAGGCAGACCCGTACCACTGCGCCGATCCCACCGATGACCTTCGACCGTCCTCAGGAGCCTGCGGATGGAGAGGAGGATGAGGAGGAGGCAGGTACCCCGAGCAAGGTCGACGCCGACCCGGAGCCGGAGGCTGGCCCTCGTCCCGAGCCGGACCCCGAGCACTAGCGTCGCGGCGTAATGGACTTCGCCTATGCGCCCCGGGTGGAGGAGCTGAGGGCCCGCCTCCAGGGTTTCATGGACGACTCGGTCTATCCGGCCGAAGCGCGGTACGAGGAGGAGATGCGGGAGGCCGGGGACCCTCATCATCATCCGAAGGTGATCGAGGAGTTGAAGGCAGAGGCCCGAAGTCGAGGGCTGTGGAACCTCTTCCTCCCCGATCCGGATCTGGGCGCCGGTCTGAGCGTCCTCGAGTACGCCCCTCTGGCCGAGATCACCGGTCGCAGCCCGGAGATCGCGCCGGAGGCAATCAACTGCTCGGCGCCGGACACCGGGAACATGGAGATCCTGCACCAATTCGGCACCCCCGAGCAGAAGGAGACCTGGCTCCTTCCGCTGCTCGAGGGCGAGATCCGGTCTTGTTTCTCGATGACCGAGCCCGACGTTGCCAGCTCTGACGCCACCAACATCCGCACCCGGATCACCCGAGACGGCGACGAGTACAGGATCACCGGCCGCAAGTGGTTCAGCTCCGGCGCCGCCTCGGAACGGTGCAGGATCTCGATCGTGATGGGTGTCTCCGACCCCGACGCCGAGCCCCACCGGCGCCAGTCGATGGTCCTGGTCCCCATGGGCACCCCGGGGGTCGTAGTAGAGCGCCAGCCCATGGTGTTCGGCTATCAGGATCGGGGCGGGCATCCCCAGATCCACTTCGACGATGTGCGTGTGCCGGTGGAGAACCTGCTCGGGGAGCAAGGCGGCGGCTTCGCCATCGCCCAGTCACGACTGGGACCCGGCCGCATCCATCATTGCATGCGCGCAATCGGGGCCACCGAGCGATGTCTCGATCTGATGGTTCAGCGATCTCAGGCCCGCCACGCCTTTGGCCGGCCTCTCTCCGACCAGGGTGTGATCCAGCAGTGGATCGCAGATGCCCGGATCCGGATCGAGCAGACCCGGCTCCTGGTGCTGAAGACGGCCTGGATGATCGACGAGGTCGGCGCTAAGTCGGCTCGCACCGAGATCGCGGCGATCAAGGTCGCCGCCCCGGCCCTGCTTACCGAGGTCGCAGACCGCGCCATCCAATTGTTTGGAGCGGCTGGCTTCACCGAGGACTTCCCGCTGGCCCGTTTCTATGCGATGGGGCGCTGGCTGCAAATAGCGGACGGGCCTGACGAGGTGCATCGTCGATCGGTGGCCCGTGCCGAGCTCGGGCGCCTTGGTCCGGGGGCGATTCCCGACTCATACGTGTTGCACTGAGAACCGCCCCAATCCGTCGACCGTATTGGCTTCGAACCCTGTTTGGCACACCCGCCTGAACGGGAACGATTGGGGTTGACCGTGCGTTTAATCGGGTTCAGCTATGACTAGCGGCGTGACCTTCGATGTGAGGTTCTCCTCATGGAGGGAGGATGCTGCCTGTCTCGGTGTCGTGGAAGAAGTCTCGTTCTTCCCCGATCCCGAGGACCTGTCCGCGATTGCCCAGGCCAAGGCGATCTGCGCCTCCTGCCCCGTAGCCTCGGAGTGTCTCACCTGGGCCATCGAGACCAATCAGGGTGAGGGGATCTGGGGAGGTCACACCCCCAAGGAGCGCCGCTCCATCCGCCGCCGCTGGATCGAGGAGATCGAGCGCGCCTCGTAGATACTCGGCGAGATTGGGTTGGGAGCTGCGATATGCGACGCGCTCGGTCCCAATTTCGGTGAGGGTCACCGTCTCTCCGCCGGCTCGTCGACGTCCGGGCCTCGCTCTGCGGCCACATGAAGCAGGGGGTCCCCCGGGTTGACCAGAGGGTTGAGGGTTCGGGCGATGACCCAGCCCGATTGCGGTGCCTTGACCCGGGTCGGCCTGACTCCGAACGCATCTGAGATGGCGGCCACCTCCTCGCCGCTCTCCACCCTGTCACCCAACCGTGGCTTGATCTCGACCAGTCCGCCTCGGCGAGCCCTGACCCAGCGGGTGCGTCGTACCAATGTGGTGGTGCCCGCTCTGGGCAGTCTCATATCGATCATCCCGAGGGCTCGGAGGGTGCGCATGACGCCGTTGACTCCGAAGATCACCGACGCTTCGTCGAGACGGTCGGCTTGGCCGGCCTCGTAGAGCAACATCTTGATCCCTTGTTCCGTGGCGGCCTGACGCAGTGACCCGTCCCTCACTCTTGCCTTGATGGTGAACGGCGCGCCGAAGGCTCGAGCCAGCTCCAGGGTCCCCGGATCGTCGATGTCGGCCCTCAGCTGGGGGTGGTTGGTCCGGTGATTGGAGGCCGTGTGGCAATCGATTCCCACCGAGCAGTGCGACACAACCTCCCTCATGAAGAGATGCGCCAGACGTGAGGCAGTGGACCCGCGCGGGGACCCCGGGAACACACGATTCAGGTCGCGCCGGTCCGGGGCATACCGAGACCTCATCATGAAGCCGAGCGGGTTGACGATGGGCACGGCGATCACGGCGCCGCGCAAGCCCTTGGCGTCCAGGGCCCTCATCACCTTCCGCACCACCTCCACGCCGTTGATCTCGTCCCCGTGGATCCCACCCGAGACCCAGACGTTGGGCCCGGAGGTGCGCCCGTTGATGACGGCGATGGGGAGCGAAGCCTCGGTCCCGGCCGGAAGGTGGGCGAACGGGAGCTCGATCCGGGTCTTCCGCCCCGGAGGTACGGTTACCTTCCCGATCGTTATCGGGTCGTTGCGGGTCTCAACCACGGCCCTGGCTGACCGGCCGGTGGTCGGCGTTGTCCTCGATGAACTCGATGATGGCCGCGGCGATGTCGACGCCACTGGCGGCCTCGATGCCTTCCAGCCCCGGTGATGAGTTGACCTCGAGCACCATGGGGCCGACGTCGGACTGGATCAGATCGACACCCGCCACGTTGAGCCCCATCGTCTTGGCGGCGCGGACTGCGGTGGCCCGCTCGCCGGCGGAGAGCTTGATCACCTCGGCATGACCGCCCCGGTGAAGATTCGATCGAAACTCACCCGGCGGCCCCTGGCGCTTCATGGCCGCGACGACCTTCCCTCCCACCACGAAAGCCCGGATATCGGCACCCCGAGCCTCCTTGACGTACTCCTGGACGAGGATGTTGGCATCGAGTTGGCGGAAGGCCGAGATCACCGAATCGGCCGCTTTGCGGGTCTCGGCGAGGACCACACCCAGACCTTGGGTCCCTTCGAGCAGCTTGACCACGACGGGCGGGCCCCCAACGACCTCGAGCAACCCGTCGATGTCCTGGGTCGAGTGGGCGAAGCTGGTGGTGGGAAGATCCACACCGGCCCGGGACAACAGCTGCAGGGAGCGGAGCTTGTCCCGCGAGCGGCTGATCGCTTGGGAGTCGTTCAAGGTGAACACCCCCGCCATCTCGAACTGGAGCACGACGGCCGCTCCATAGAAGGTGTACGTGGCGCCGATCCGGGGAATCACCGCGTCGGGCCTGACCTCCTCCCCCCGATAGAGAATCTTCGGCCGTCTCGCCGAGATCTCCATGTAGCAACGGAGGTAGTCGACGACCGACACCTCGTGGCCCCGTTCGGTGGCGGCCTCCCGCAGCCGCGAGGTCGAGTACAGGCTCGAGCTACGGGAGAGGATCGCGATCTTCATGTCTGATCCCGCGTGGGGCGGGGGCCGAGGTAGCTGCGGCCCGGGTCCACGAAGAACTTGTTGCGCACCGCACGCCTGCCGAGCAGCATTCGGAACCCCATCTCGTCGCGGCTGGTCAGGTTGACCAGGGCGCTCAGCTCCACGCCGGCCACGACCACGGTCGTTCGTATCACCGGTCTCAGCTCGCTGCGGCCCCCGGGATTCTTCACCTTCTTCTCCATCGCCAGGGGCGCCTCACACTGAATCGACGGCCTCCTCGATCGCTGCTTGGGGTGGATCTCGAAGCGAACGTACTCCGTGCCGTCGCGCTCGAAGCGCTCGACATTGAAGGCGTGGAGCGAGGAGTTGTCGGCCCCCGTGTCGACCTTGACCTTCATCTCGGCGACACCGAGGTCGGGGAGCTGGACCCACTCCCTCCAACCAATCACCTGTTTCTGCTCGTCGACCCGCCTCTTCATGCGCGGCGGCATCGTAGAGGTCGGAGCGAAGGGCTCGATGAGCCACAATGGGATGACATGAGACGTGGACGAAGACGGGCCGCGAGGACCATGCCGGCGTGGCTGATCGGGCTGATCCTCGGTGCGGTGGTCTTCGCGATCGTGTTGTTCGTCCTCGAGGTCCTCGGCTATGGCGACGATCCCGCCATCGGGATGATCGTCATCTGACGGCGACAATAGGAAGGGGGGTGTTTCTCCCCCTGAAGGGGGGAGTACCGGCGGAGCCGGGGAGGGGGGGACTCTTCCTCAGAGCGGTGGCTCGGGTATCCGGTTCCCGTTGCAGTCGATCCCTTCGGCCGGTCGGTAGTCCGCCATGAAGGTGTCGACGACCACCCTCCCGTCGGGATAGGTGCGCTGACGATCGGTCTCGACATGGGTGCAGGCCCCGCGTGACGATGAGCGCTGACCGACCTCGGCTACCTCGACGTTCTTGGTGGAGTACATGGTGACCGTTATCGAGGTGTCGGTGTACGAGGTCCAGATCAGGACCGGGTGAGCCGTGGTGTTGGTCATCACCAGGTCGGGGGCTGGTGAGGAGATCGTGGCCTCGCGCCCGTAGGGGTAGCGAGAGAAGTAGAGGCTGTGACTCCGGTACTCGTTGATGTCGAGACCGGCGAAGAAAGCCGCGTTGAAGATCGTGGTGGCGAATTGGGACACCCCGCCTCCGACCTCCTGGATCAGATGTCCCTGGCGGATCGCACCCGCGGCGATGAACCCGTTCTCAACCGTCCGCGGCCCAACGTACTCGTTGAGAGAGAGCGTCTCGCCCGGCACCAGGTACACCCCGCGCACGATGTCCGCAATGCGCTGGATGTTGCGCACCCGGGACTCGCAGCAGTTGTGAGGGGTGGTGAACTCGCCCACGTTCTCGACGATCAGGCTTCCGTCCGCCCACGCGGTCAGTGCGGGGTCGACCGTGGGTCGCGACTGGAGCCCGAAGGGGCCGGTCGAGCCGGCCAGGACCTGCTGGCCGAGCCACTCCCCGACTCCCGCCTCACAGCACACGGGAGGTGACTCGCCCGGGGTTCGCACGGCGACCACGCCGTCGCTCACTGTGAAGATCGGCTCGACGAATGAGCCCACCGGGCCGACGATCGTGTTCTCCAAGGTGGCCTGCATTCCCTCGCCGTCGAAGGTCGTACTCACCTCTCCGGCGCCGACATCGATCCGGAGATGCGAGGTGAGAGCAGC
>JBMDXS010000132.1:0-4110 GCA_048595045.1 Acidimicrobiia bacterium | reverse complement strand
TCCGAGCTGGAGGGCGTGGTCGCCTGCGAGCCGGAAGGATTGTTCACCTGGCTGGCCGGGCTCTGGGCCACGTCGCCGATGTTGGCCCATGCCACTGCGCTGAGCGCCCCGACCAACACGATGGCCGTGATGATGCCGATGAGTTTGCGTTGCACGATCGTCTCCTTTGGCGATTGCTTCCTGTCTCCAACAGCATCCGGCATCGCCCCTCAGGCCGGCATCAGCGGTTGTTCAAGGACTCGTCAACTCGAGACGGGGTCCCGACGAATAGAAGGACCGCCTGGAAGGCGGTCCTTCTATTCCATGCTCGGTTGTCGCTAGCTGGGCTCGACCCGGACCCGCAGCTCGCCGTTGTGGATCCTCGCCTCGAACTTGGCGTGGTCCTCACCATTCTCGAACTCGACCCGGATCTCCTCACCGTCGTTCCGGTCTACTTCGGGGCTCCAGCCGGGGGCAGCAGACGCATCGAGGAGGATCAGCTTCCCCCCTGAGATCTGCACGGTGACAGTTCCCCCTGCGCCCACCTGATGGCTGGTCGGGCCGGCGTTCGCCGGAGCCGGCGCACGGGTCTCTTCGCGATCGTCGTCGTCAATGCTCGTGCCGGTCGTGCCATCGTTGGCGGTGCTCGTCGAGCTGTCGGGGACGGAGGTGCTGGTCGACGAGGTGTCGACCAGGCTGACGCTGGTAGTCGAGCTGACGACACCGGTGCCCGTGCTGGCCGGGGTCGAGGAGCCCGTGGTGCCCAAGCTCGAGCTACTGCCGGTTGTGTCCGGTGTCGACGTTCCCAGACTGGAGTCGGTCGAAGTTCCCTGAGAGCCGGTCGACGCGATGTCTTGAACGCCGCTTCCCGACGCCCAGGCGACACCGACGAGAGCCAGCCCCGCGATGGCCGCAGTGGCGACACTCAAGATCTTTCTGAACATTGGGACCTCCACGGTCGATCTCCCCGGTCCCAGTGTCCGAAATATCGCCTCATGGCCGCCTCAGCGGCGTCTCAAGAGCACCTCAAGACCGTGAAGCCCGCCATTCGCGACGAAGCAGGCCGTAGATGTGAGAGTCGACCCAGCGGCCCCGCTTCAAGTGAGACGAGCGAATCGTTCCCTCGCGCTGCATCCCGAGTCGTTCGACCAGCCGCATGCTCCTCGGGTTGTTGGTGAAGATCTCCGCTTCCATCTTCTCGTGATCGAGCTCGTCGAAGCTGAGGTCGAGGACTGCGCTGAGGGCTTCGGTCATCAGACCTCTCCCCCAAAACGGCCTGCCCAGCCAGTAACCGACGTCGCCTCGCCCAGGCTGATCCGAGGGGCGGGCACCGATCATCCCCATCGCCATGCCGGCGGTGCCGGTCGATTGCCCGGTCTTGTCGTGGATCGCCCAATGGAACCCACCCTCACCGAACCGCTCGGTCTGGGCCTGGCGGATGAATCCGATGGTGTCGCTGATCTCATCGGGCCCATCCCAGATCAGACCGGCGGTCACTTCCTCCCGGTCTGCGCCACCGACCAGCTCATACAGGGAAGGCGCATCCTCCTCCGAGGGCACGGAGAGCACGAGCCTGTCGGTCTCGAGGCGATAGGTGTTGGTCGCGGCCCGGTCCGGGCCCTTGCCCGTCATCCACTCCAGTATGCCTTGGGGTCATCGCAGGCACCGATGAGTTTTTTGAATGACTGTCACCCAATCCCAGGCCCGGCTCCGTCTCAACGTCATGATCACCGCCACAGGTGTGATGGACAACGAGCAGGTCTTCCGGTCCTACGCGGTCGAGCTCACCAGGTATGCGACTGGCCTGGTCGGGCCGTTCGATGCTGCCGACGTGGTGACCGACGCCTGTCTCAAGGCCTTCTCCGCTCGGAGATGGCCCGAGGTGAGCAACAGGAGGGCATATCTCTATAGGGCCGTGTTGAGCGTCGCCACCGATCATCACAGGAGCACGCTGTCGAGACGGCTTCGAGAGATGAAGGCGGCTACACCAGAGACGGCGCCTCATCACGACATCGACGTCGATGTCTTGCGGGCGGTCGAACGTCTCTCGGTGCAACAGAGGGCCGCCGTACTCCTCACTTATTGGGCCGATCTCCCGGTAGAAGCAGTCGCCGATCGTATGGGCATCTCGACCGGGGCTGTGAAACGTCATCTGGCCCGTGCCCGAAAGCACCTCGAGGAGTGGCTGTCATGAGCAGATCCGACGACCGAAAGATGAAAGAGCTTGTCGATCGGCTGGTGGGGATGTCGCCAGAACCACCGCCGTTCCCGGAGGAGGTTTCAGTGAGTCAGCGTGAAGAATCCTCGAAGATGCGGCCGATCCTGGTCTTTGCCGGCGCTGCCCTGGTGGTCCTGCTGGCGGCGGGGATCCCGCTGCTGCTGGCCAGAGGTGGGGGTGAGGTCGAGCCGGTGGCCACTACCACATCGACGGTGGCATCGACGGTGACCACGGTTAGCGAGGCCACCTCTACGTCTGGTGCGGCTCCGACCACGACTGCTCCGGCGGTGACGACATCCCAACCCGCTCCCACGACGACCGCTCAAGGAGCAACCGAGGCACGCGGCGTCGTCGTGTTCTTCATGCAGGCACCGGAGAACTCCTTCACCGGCAATCCGGCCCTGGTGGCACTAGCTACCACGGTGCAGGCATCGCCGGACGCATCCGACACACTGGCCGCGCTCCGGATGTTGACGACCGACGAGCTGTTTCTCCCCGACGGGATCGAAACCATGATCCCTGACCCGGTCGACGTTGTCGGTGTCACCCGAGAGGATCAAGTGGTGACGGTTGACATGAACGAGGCTTTTCTCGATGGAGCCGGCGGGCTCCTTGCGGATATGACCATGCTCAACCAGCTGATCTTCACGGCGGGTGAGGGCGTGGAGATCGCCGAGGTCTTGTTCACGGTCGGCGGCCAGCCGGTCACCGCGTTCGGTTCGGAAGGCTTGGATCTGTCGCAACCGGTCGGACGGGACGCATTCCTCGATCAGCTCAATTCCGTCAACGTCGATGCACCAGTGTTCGGTATCGAAGGGGAGCCCCTGGTGGTCACCGGTTTCGCCAACGTCTTCGAGGCAACAGTGAGCCTGGAGCTGGTCGATGAGGCGGGGGAGGTCGTGGTCGAGGACTTCACGACAGCGACATGCGGGACCGGGTGCTGGGGCGCCTTCCGCTTCGAGACGGGACTCCCCGACCTGGATGACCCATTACGGATGGCCCGGGTGTTCTGGCACTCGGCTGAGGACGGGTCACCCTCTGACGTGGTCTCGGTTCCCATCCTGTGGGGAGACGACCTCCAGTGGCCCGATTACACCGTACAACCGGGTACCCCCTGATCGACCCTCGGTCGGCCCGAGGCGTCATACTCCCGGCATGCCTTTGGACCACTACCGGGAAGCCAACCGGGCGAATTGGGATGCCCGCGTCCCAATTCATTACGAGTCAGATGAGTACGGGGTCGCCCGGTTCATCGCCGACCCCACCCACCTGAGCGGTGTCGTCACCTATGACAAGGAGAAGCTCGGGGATGTCTCCGGAAAGACCCTGCTCCATCTCCAGTGCCACATCGGGACGGACACCATTTCGTGGGCCCGGCTCGGGGCCACAGTGACCGGCACCGACCTGTCCGAACGGTCGATCGAGGCGGCGAGACGCCTCAGCGAGGATTCTGGGACTCCAGCCCGGTTCGAGGTGGCGGAGCTGTACGACACGCCGGAGGTGGTGGATGGGACCTTCGACGTGGTCTACACGGGCGTGGGCGCCATCTGCTGGATCCCGAAGATCGCGGAATGGGCCGAGGTGGTCGCGCACTTCCTCGCTCCCGGTGGCACCTTCTACATGCGGGAGGGACATCCGATGATGTGGGCCATGGATTGGCTCGAGACCGAGGAGCTCCGGGCGACCGTCGCCTACTTCGAGACCGACGAGCCCGAAGGCGAGGAAGAGACCGAGACCTATGCCGGCGTGGGCGTTGTGGCCAGCCCCCTCAACTACGGATGGAATCACGGGATGGGCGAGACCCTCGATGCCCTCATTCGGGCCGGCCTTCGCATCGACCGGGTCGAGGAGTACGACGAGTGCGAATGGCAGGGGTTGCCGATGATGGTCCAAGAGGACGACGGCATGTGGCG
>JBMDXS010000131.1:0-3695 GCA_048595045.1 Acidimicrobiia bacterium | reverse complement strand
GCGTATAGCAGCGGGATGGTCTCCGAAGATGTGCCGACCTGCTCCTCGGCTCCCTGGCCGTCGACGCGGGCCTGGAGGAAATGGTCGAGGGCGTCTGCGACTTCGGCGTCTGACCGCGGGACTCTCTGGCGCAGCCCCTGGGAGGTCGACCAGTTCGTCACCACCCAGATCCCTTTAGGTCCTCGGTCCGCCAGTTGCTCGACGTCGATGGTCACTGTTTCGTAGGTGACCTCATCGACGGTCGGCGCACACCTGCCTCCGAATTCGTCCTCCGGGTACAGGGGATTGGTCTGGCCGTCGGCGCACCGGACGAACCCGACCTGGTATGAGGTGCAACCCTCGACAGAACCGCAGTCGCCGTCCCAGAACAACGTGGTGGTGTCACCCCATCGGACGCTATCCCATCCGAGCTCCTGGCTCAGGAAGCGTCGGAAGATCCCGGCGTCACCGGGACCGTTGCCGCTCACGATCTCCGGGGCCAGCTGCCAGGTGTAGTCCGGGTCGCCGGCGTCGGCCAGATCCTGGGCCTCCTCCACCTCCTCGAGACTCGTTTGGGGCCACATGACCTCCGTCGGCATCGGCTCAGGATTCGGGTCTTCCGCACCCTCCCGAGCCCAGACCGAACCGAAGCTGTCGGTGAGGGTCTCGGTCTGGTTGCCGAACACGAAGGTCAGGTCGAGCAACTGCTCAGCCAAGGGTGGGCCGCTGAGCGCTTGTGGCTCCGAGCCGTCATCGCAGGTCAAGACCGGTGTCGGGATCACCAGCTCGGTGTCACCTTCGAGCCGCCCGGTTCCCGTCATCGTCGAGGGGGCACCCGAACAGACCGAGGCGTAATCGTCCAGCACGGTGATCTCGATAACGCCGTCACTCGACACTTCGACGGTCATCGTCGGCGTGCTGCCGTCGCCGTCGCTGGTGACCCAGGTGCCCCGGAAGCGGCTCTGCAGAGCGGCGACGGGGGCGGGATCCCAAGGAAAGATCTGGACCAGGGCGAGCCCGACGAGGAGGACAACGGCCAGGGTGACGGTGGCCAGGGCCATCGGATGCCGGAGAAACCCCCGCCGGCTGGCAGCAGGTGTGGCGGGTCGGCTCGTGATCTCGTCGAGGCGGATCGGGCCGAACAGCTCCTCTTGGAGCTCTCCGTAATCGAGTAGCTGGTTCTCCAGCGTCTTCATTCGACACCTCCGATCTGGCGTCGCAGGGATCTCATCCCTCGCTCCAAATGGTTCTGCACCGTCGTCTTCGAGACTCCCATCACCTCGGCCACCTCAAGGAGGGTCCATTGGAAGCAATGCACCAAGACCACCGCGGTCCGCTGGCGCTCCGAGAGCGCCGCCAGGGCTGGAGGGAGCTTGGGCTCGATCTCGGGTGTGCGGTCTTGTGGCACCTCGATGAACATCGGTGCCGATCGTCGACGCTGACGACTCAGTCTCCGACCCACGACGTAGAGATATCCCACGGGGTTGTCCATCTGCTGGAGCCGCTCCCAGTGCTCCCACCCATACGTCAGCACCTCTACTGCCACCTCCCGGCCCCTCTCTCCACCGCATGCCGCGATAAGGGCGTGACGGAGTTTCGCCTCATTGGCCACAGCGAATTGGGTGAACGAATCGACATCAGGCTTTTGGGTCACCATCGTTGCGCCTCGGTCCTCACACCCTTAAAGGCACGTTACGGATCCGCCGTACCACATGTCTTCGATAGACAGCCCGTCCCTTTTGGGTCAGTCCGTGTGGAACTCGATCGACTCCAGGATCGGCTCGGCTGTCTCCAGCACGGCCTCGAAGCGCTCCTCAGGCGCGATGACCGCCATGGCCAGGACCCGGGTCGGGAGCCCCTCGGGGAGATCGAGCAGGTAGAGCCGCAGCCGGTTCCCCGGCGCGAGATGGATCCACGCCCTGTCTTCATCAGCGAAGTTCTCCACCATCGCGTAGTCACAGCCACCTGCTCTGGCGGTCTCGACATCCATCCACAGTGCCTCGGCACCCCCGAGGCTCACCGCCACGGGCGCGGTGGCTACCAGGTCAGGGTCGGACCGAATGCTCTCGGCCAGCGCCTGGGCGTCGGCCAGCGCCGGGCCGGCCGCGTTACATCCGGTTCCGACCGGCACCGGGTCTCTCAGCAGCTGTATGTGATCGAAGGTGGTGTCATGATCGATGAGTAGGCCCCAGTCACTGCCCCAAGGAAGCCGCCACGGCCAGGGGGCGTGCAAGGTGATCACGCCGTCATCGAAGATGTCGTAGGGGACGGGCAGGGGCTGCCCGTTCTCCGTGGTTGACGCAGCCGCGTTGCCCCTTGCGAAGTACTCGATCCCGAGGCGTCCATCGCCAGGCGTGGAAAAGCGCTGTTCGACCACGGTATCCCCGGCGAACATTCGAGCCTTGAACTCAGTCTCTCCGTACGGCCATTCGGGGCCACGTAGCCGTTCGATCTCGAAGCGCTCGTAGGGTGCTCCAGAGCTGGTGGCGTTGAGGAGAGGGAGCTCTCCGTCGAACACATCGACGTACTGTTCGGCGCCCTCACCGTCGATCCGGGCCTGGAGGAAGTCCTCCATCAACGCCGTGACCTCATCGGTGGACGGCGCCCTCTGGGAGAAGGGCGGGCCCATCCGCCACTCGCTCACCACCCAGATCCCGGAGCCTTCGCTCCTGATGGGCTGGGCCAGGTCGATGATCACAGTCTCGTACTGGAGCTCGTCGATGGTTGGTGCGCAGCGTCCGGCGTACTCGTCGTCCGGGTACACCGGGTTGGTCCCGCCAGGCGCGCACCTTATGAAGTTGAGGTTGCTGTCCGGTGCATCCCAACCCACATGTGGGTTGAAGATGAACTCCTCCCAGCCCAGCTCCTCATGGATGAAACGGGTCACGATCTCCGCCTCAGGGCTGTTCCCATTCGCAATCTCCGGATCGACCTGCCAGACGTAGTCGGGATCGCCGATGTCGGCCAGCTCTTGAGCCTCCTGCACTTCTTCCAGACTCGATTGCGGCCACATCTCAGAAATGGTCGGGATCTCGGCGACCTCCCGGCTCCACCTGGAGCCGAGGTTGTCGGTGAGCGTGTCGCTTTCCGAGTCATGCGTGAAGGTCGGCTCGCGCAGCTCCTCCAGGGGAGTCCCGCTCGAAGGCTGTAGTTCGGTGCCGTCATCACAGGTCAGGACCGGCGCCAGGATCACTAGCACGTTGTCGCCCTCGAGTCGTCCCGTTCCCGTCATCGTCGATGCGGCTCCCGAGCACACCGAGGCGAGATCGTCAAGCACCACGATTTCGATGACGCCGTCAGTCGAGACTTGGACGACCATCGTCGGCGTGCTCTCGTCCGCATCGGTGGTCACCCACGTGCCCCGGAACGGACTTTGCAGAGCGGCGACTGGGGCGGGATCCCAAGGGAAGGTCCGGACCAGGGCGAATCCGAGGAAGACGACACCGAGGGCGGCCACTGCGATCGGCAAACTTCGGGCCAAGACCCGGTGTCGTACCGGCGCCGTGGATTGAATCCGCTCCCAGGCCAGGTTCTCGTCCACCTCGGGGACGTGGCGACGCAGTTCGGATGAGATGCGTTCGTCGATGGTCATGCTGTCGCCTCCAGATAGGCACGAAGGGCGGTGCGCGCCCGGCTCAGGTGCTGGCTGACGGAACCCTGGGATATGCCCATCGCCTGGGCCACCTCGGCCGTGCTGAGACCCTCCACGTAATAGA
>JBMDXS010000130.1:0-9729 GCA_048595045.1 Acidimicrobiia bacterium | reverse complement strand
TGCCGGGCTGGACCACGAGCCCGCGTCCGACGAGCCGGAGGTCAGGTCCAGCCCCCAGACACGGGGATCTCCGGCCGAGTCGGGGTTGAGCTTGACGAGTTGGCCCACCGCGAGGTTCCGCTCTAGCTCGCCGGCCCCCATCTGGGAAGGCTCGTGCTCGATCGAGACGTAGAGCATCCCGTCTGCGTCGACGGTCATCGTGGCATCGATGTCACCCCCTGCGTAGTAGTCGAACACGACGGGGGCATTGCCGTTGCGCACGTCCGAGACGTCCAGCCCGACGATCCGCCCTCCCGAGTTCGAGAAGTAGACCCGCTGGTCGAAGACGAGCACCGAGCTCTCGATGGATACATTGCGCCCGGAGTTGGACAGGAGTGCTTCGTCGTATCCGGGCATCTGGACCAGCTTCACCGGATCGACCACCACATTGCCTTCGGCGTCGTAGGCGCGGTTGAGCTGGACGGCGAAGAACCATCCGTTCTCGCCACCCTCGTACATGATGTCGTCGACGATTGCCGGGTTGGAGTCCCAGTCGTCGTTCCAGATCCCGTCGACCTCGCCGGCATCCATCGACCAGAGCACGGTCGGCTCAGCTCGGTCGAGGGCGAGAATCCGAAGTTGGTTGTCCCTCGAGCCGAAGTAGAGAAGCGGGTATCCGTCGGGGTCGAGCGTGACCGATCCCTTGATGATGTCGCCGGTCTGGAACTCAGGGCGTAGGTCCTCCCCGGTGGCGGCATCGACGAAATGGACCGCCGAGTCATAGGCCCCGAAGATGAGCTCGGTGATCCCATCCGGCCTCTCCCACAGGGCAGGCTGCCCGGTCCACCCCATCCCACACCAGATCCTGGTGACACCCCCCTCCGAGGACGGGCTGCACATCTGTTCGTCGGGGTACCTCCACGCAACCGTTGGCGTGTCGGGCACCGGCCCTGCGCCGTGGTAGGTGCGGGTGGGATTGCCCCGGAACATCGTCACGCCGGACGTGGTGCCCCAGGGCCGGCCGATCGTAAAGGCCGGCACGGTCCCCGGGTCCCGTTCCTGGGGCGCCATCGTTGTGCTGGTGGAGACGGCAGCCGATGTCGTGGTTGGGGCCGGGGGCGATCCGGTGGCTGCGGAGGCGCTGCTGGTCGGTGACGCTCCGACCTCGGACGGTGGTGCCGGTGCGGGGTCGTCGTCACGTGTGACCAGGTAGACGGCGAGACCGAGGATGAACCCGGCGGCGACCACCATGATCACCTGACCCGCTCTCTCGTTCACCTCGTGCTCCTCCTAAGCCGGGGCGGCACATGTGGCCTCACCTGTCAGCACAGGATGGCCGTGCGTCTCGATGTATGCGGGGATCAGGCAGGCGTCGATGGTCCCGTCGGGAGCCACGACTGCTCTGGCTACCGCCGTCGTGGCGCTCGCCTCGGAGTTGTGGGGCCATACGAAGTTGCCCAACGACCAGAAGACCGCAGCATCGCCGACCATCTCGAGGGGCTGCATCCGGTGCGAGTGATGGCCGAATATCACGTCGGCGCCGGCCTCGATCATCGCGTGGGCCCTTTCCACGTCGTCCGGACGGGGTGTGGTGTCCAATTCCATCCCCCAATGCACGGTGACGACGACCAGATCGGCCACCGAGGCCGCCGTCTCGACCGCCTCGACCATCGAAGCCGTGTCGTCTCCACTGCGCATGCCGGGGGTGTCGGTGGTGGCGTACCAGGAGTCATCGGGTGCCACCCCACCGAAGCCGACCACGGCCACCCTCCACCCTTCGGCCTCGAACATCGCCGGCTCGCCGGCCTCCGCCAGGTTTCGCCCGGCGCCGACCGGGGCTATCCCGGCGGCGAGGAGCTGGTCCCGACCGTCGACAAGGGCTTCCTTCCCGTAGTCCCCAGAATGGTTGTTTCCCATGTTCGCCACCTCGATGCCGTTGGCCGGCAGGGAGGGGAGGGCCTCGGTCGGACATCGGAAGGTGAAGTCCTTGTCGAGTGGGGCTCCGATGTCGGAAGGGGTGCACTCGAGATTGACGACCGTCAGGTCGTCCTCGAGGAAAAGGCCATCGAGCCCTGACCAGGCGTGATCCCATCCCGAAGTGGCCAGGGCCGGTATGTAGTTGGGGTCCACGGCCACGTCACCGGCGCCCTGTATCACCAGGAAGCCCTTGGGTGGCAGGGTGGACGTCGTGGTTGGAGGAAGAGTGGGGGTGGTGGGTGGGAACGTGACGGACGGAGTCGGAGTGCTCGTGCCCACCGTGGTGGCACTGGCCGCCTCGGTGGCGAGGGCGGTGGCGGAGGAGGTCGACGTGGTGGACGAGGTCGCCGCCGAGGGATCCGGCCCCCAAATGGTGTAGGCGGCGACACCGGCCAGGGCGCCGCCTAGCAACACGACGACGAGCATGAGAGAGCGGGACACGCCAGGGTCAGGCTAAGACTCACAGGGCCATAAGCGATGGTGCCCGGCTCAGAGGATCTGGCTGAGGAACAGCTTGGTGCGCTCCTCCTGAGGATCGGTGAAGAAATGCTCCGGAGTGCCCACCTCGACGATCTCCCCGTCTGCCATGAACACAACCCGGTTGGCCACCGCACGGGCGAAGCCCATCTCATGGGTGACCACGATCATCGTCATCCCGCCGTGGGCCAGCTCGACCATGACGTCGAGCACCTCTTTGATCATCTCGGGGTCGAGAGCCGAGGTCGGCTCGTCGAAGAGCATCACCTTGGGTTGCATGGCCAGGGCACGGGCGATGGCGACACGCTGCTGCTGTCCCCCGGACAGCTGCCCGGGGTACTTGCGAGCCTGCTCCGGGATCTTGACCCTGGTCAACATCTGCATCGCCAGCGCCTCGGCATCCTTCTTGGGCAGCTTTCGCACCTGGCGAGGGGCGAGTGTCACATTGTCGAGCACGGTGAGATGGGGGAAGAGGTTGAACTGCTGGAATACCATCCCGGTCTCCCGACGCACCTCCTGGATGTTGCGGACGTCGTCGGAGAGCTCGATCCCGTCCACCCGCAGACGGCCGCTGTCGTGTTTCTCCAACCGGTTGATACACCTGATCAGGGTGGACTTGCCCGATCCCGAGGGCCCGATCACCACGACCACCTCTTGCTGGCCGATCCGCATGTTGATGTCCTTCAACGCCTGGAAATCGCCGAAGAACTTGTCGACCCCCACCAACTCGATGATCGCCTCACCCGTCGCCCGGGTGGCATCGCTGTAGTCCATCGTCGTAGTCATCTCTCACCCACCCCCAGCTTGCGCTCCAGTCTCCGTGATTCCCGCGACATGGTGTACGACCCGACCCAGAACACCAGCGCAGCGAAGCTCAGGGTCACCACGAAGAGTCCTTTGCCCAGGTAGGCGCTCTGGGAATTGACGATGAAGGTGGCGTCCAGCAACTCGGTGATGCCCAGGACCGCGACCAGCGTCGTGTCCTTGAACAGGCTGATGAACTGGCCGACCATGGCCGGGATGGTGGCACGCAACGCCTGGGGCAGCACGATGAGACGCATCGTCCTCCAGGGGGTCAAACCCACCGCCTGGGCCGCCTCCACCTGACCTCGGGGGACGGCCTGGAGCCCGCCACGCACCACCTCGGCGATGTAGGCCGCCTCGAAGGCGATGATGGCGATCAGCATCCTCGTCACCAAGCTCGGTCTCAGATCCCGGGGGATGAGGAACCCGATGGCAAAGGCGCCGGCGAGGAGCACTGTGATCAGGGGGACACCCCTGACGATCTCTATGTAGGTCACCGAGATGGTGCGGATAACCGGGAGCGAGGAACGTCGGCCCAGGGCGAGGAGAAGGCCGAACGGGAAGGCGACGAGTATCCCGGCAAAGGCGAGGAAGAGATTGAGCTGTAGCCCTCCCCATCCCTGCCAGCCGACCCCGCCGAATCCGGCAAGGGCGACGTACGAGGCCGCGACGAGAACGACCGCGATGAGCCAGGTCCACCTCCTCACGGCGCGAGGCAGGACGCGTCCCAGGTAATAGGCGCCGAGGCCCGCGACCAACGCTCCAATGGTGAGAACGGTCGGGGTGACGGTGGTGGTGAAGGAGAGGATGACAACGATCAACACCACGATCGGCCAGAACCGAATCACGATCTGGCGAAAGGTCGTCCGCACGTATGGCAAGCCCGCTTCGGTGGCGCGATCCCGCGCGCCCGCGGAGAGTGACCCGCCCACCACGCCGAACAGGACCGTGAAGCAGTAGGTCGACACCCATGGCCGCCACAGCTGGTCGGCGGGGAACCCCCCGATCATGAACAGCCGGAGGTTGGCCTGGATGATCTCGTAGTCGGCCGAGAACAGCGCACGCACCAGGGCCAGCAAGGCCCAGATCACAAGACCGGCCAAGGCCAGGGTGAGCAGGCTGTTGTACCAGTTGTTGAAGAGGTTCTTCCGGGCCCAATCGACGGCGCCCCGAGCCGGCTCCACCTCCGGGGGCGTCTCTTCGAAGACGGGGGCTTCGACGGTCACCGGGTCACCAGCTGCATCCGCCGATTCACCACGTTGACGACGAGGGAGATGATGAGGGAGAAGAGCAGATACCCGCCCATGAGGAGGAAGATCATCTGTGGCGCGGGTTGCCCATTCCCGATCAGCTGGAAGGTGATCCGGGTCATCTCGGCGTAACCGATGGCGATGGCCAACGAGGTGTTCTTGGTGAAGTTCAGGTACTGGCTGATGATGGGCGGGATGGCGACTCGCATCGCTTGAGGCAGCACAACGTGACGAAGACGCTGGAACGGGGAGAGGGCGATCGCATTGGCGGCCTCGGTCTGGCCCCGAGGCACGGCCAGGATGCTGCCCCGGACTATCTCGGCGATATGTGAGGCGGTGTACAGGACGAGGGCGACCAGCACCGCCCAGTATGCCGCCAGGCCGGTGTACCCGCCCTCGAGGGCTCTGCCGTCGAGGACGGGCCGGGACAACCCGATCGGCCCCCCCAGCGCGAAGAATCCGATCAGAGAGAGGAGGGTGAAAACCCCGAATGCCCAGAGGAAGCGGTGATGGTGCTCACCGGTCCGCTCGGAACGTCTGGTCCGCCACCACCAGACACCGGCGGCAGTCAACAAGGCCACGGAGAGGATCGCCAGGAATGGGCCGAAGTTGGGCTGGGCGGTGAACCCGACCATGGCGATGTACCGGTTGTTGACCAGGACGAGGTCGGCGATGCTCAGCGACTCCTGCAAGACGGGGAACCGGAGCACCACCGCGTTGAAAACGAAGAAGATGATGAGCAAAGGTGGGATGTTGCGCAGGATCTCCACGTAGAGACCTGCCGCCTTGGCCACCAGCCAGTTGGTGGAGAGACGGGCCACCCCCACCAGGACCCCGATCACGGTCAGCAGAGGGATGCCGACCACCACCAGGGCCAACGTGTTCTTCACCCCGTTGATGAGCCCCCGCCAGATCGGTGCAGAAGGGCTGATGTCGGAGCCCGGGATGTCGACGCCGAGTGGCTGGGTGAGGAAGTCGAAGTCGGTGGGGAGACCGGCAGCACGCAGGTTGTTGGTCAGGTTGAACCACAACACGTAGAGGACCGCCAGCACCGCCGCCCCGGCCAACACCTGGATGACGACGCGCAGGACCCGCACGTCCCGCCACAAGGGCGGGCGGTACCTGGTCTGCTCCACCCCTATCAAATGATCACCGCCAAACGATCACCCGCCTGGCCCGGTGGGGTGGCCCGAAGACCACCCCACTTCGGTTGTCTCTAGCGATAAGGCGGCGGGTAGTGCAATCCGCCGTTGGTCCACAGCTCGTTGAGCAGGCGCTCCAGGCCCAACGGCGAGCCCGCACCCACGTTGCGGTCGTAGATCTCGGCGTAGTTGCCGACCTGGGTGATCACCTGGGCGGCGAAGTCCGGGGCGAGACCCAGACCGGGGTCGAACGGCGCCGTGCCTTCATCTGTCTCCACGGGCAGCCCGAGGAAGTTCCTGATGTTGGTGTCCTCGGTGTCCGTGAACGTGTCGACGTTGGTGGAGTCGATCCCGAATTCCTCGGCCTGCATCGTCGCCAGGACGATCCAGTCCACCACCTGGGCCCACTGTGAATCGCCGTCGAGCACGGCGGGGCCGAGGGGCTCCTTGGAGAAGGTCTCCTCGAGGATCACCAGCGCCTCCGGACCGCCCTGATCCTCCGGCCAGGCCGAGCGCACCCCGGCCAGCTGGGACTTGTCCGATGTCCAGCCGTCGCATTGTCCCTCGATGAACGCCGCCTGGATCTGCGGGTTCTCATCGAAGGTGAGCGGGGTGTATGGGATGTCGGCCATCCTCGCCGTCAGGTTCAGCTCGGTGGTCGTGCCCGACAAGACGCAGATCGTCGTGTCGGTCATGTCCTCGATGGTGGTGAAGCCGCCGTCGGCCCCGACCATCATCCCTTGGCCGTCATAGAAGGTGGTGGTGAGGAAGGTGGCACCGAGACCTCCATCGCGGCTCGAGGTGAATGTGGTGTTGCGGACCAGTACATCGACCTCCCCGGCTTGCAGCGCGGTGAATCGCTGCTCGGCCGTCAAGTCGACGTACTCGACCGCCTCGGCGTCACCGAGGACACCGGCCGCGATCGCCCGGCAGAAGTCGATGTCGAACCCGACGTGCTCTCCGGTTTCGTCGACGAACCCGAAGCCGGGGACCGTGTTGTTGACACCACATAGCAGGGAGCCACGGGCCTGCACCTCGGCCAGCCTGCCGTCACCGGCGGGCGCACCTGCAGCGGTGGTCGTCGACCCCTCGCCGTCCGCGGCCGACGTGGTCGTCTCTTCGCCGTCTGCGGCCGTGGTGGCCGGCGCCTCGGTGCCGTCACCCGCCGTGGTGGTGGTGTCGGCAGCCTCGGTACACGCCGCCAGAACGAGCGACAAGGCGGCTAGAACCGCCAATAGCCTGATCGCTTTCATAAAGACCTCCGTTGGATGGCTTGTGGGGGCGTCACGAGGCATCGCAGCGCACCGGGACGGACCCTAGCCGAGCAAGCGTGCACGGGTCTGTTCGATAACCTGACGCCCCCTTACCCGAAAGTCTCGAAGTGTCGGACCGCACCATCGCCCGGATCGTCTGGGTAACCGCAGGGTTTGCGCTCATCGCAACTGCCTTCGGATGGTGGAGCGACGCCGGCAACGGCATGTTCACCCGAGCCCCGGTCGAGGCGGCAGGAGCGATCGCGTGGTCCATGGTCCCGGTGGTCTTCGTTCTGACCGGGGCCCTTATCGTGTCCCGCCAGCCCAAGAACATCATCGGTCTCTTACTGATGATCCCCGGCCTCGCCTTCTTGACGGCCGGAGTCATCGATGTCGCTTTCGGATCCCTGGAGACCGGCGCGCAGCCCGCTGAGCTGACCCTGGGGCTCTGGCTCCGGCTCTGGTTCGACAATTGGTCGTGGGTCCTCCTGATCTTCCCCATTCTGCATTTGATCCTCGTGTTCCCCACCGGGAGCCTGCCGTCCCCCCGCTGGAGATGGGTGGTTTGGCTCGAGGCGGCCATGATCCTCTTCATGATGCTCTCCGCCGCCTTCAGCGAAGAGATCGGTCCACTGAACGTCGAGGAATCCCTGGCGTGGATGTTGCCCAACCCCCTCGGCTTCCTTCCGGAGGAATTCTTCGGCGCGGTCTTCAACTCCGTGTGGTCCGGTGGTCTGCTGCTCGTCTCGGCGGCTGCGCTGACTTCGCTGGTGCTTCGTTTCCGGCGGGCGTCCGGTGCGGAGCGCCAGCAGATGAAATGGCTGGTCTTCGCCGTCGTCGTGTTCGCGATGGTCTACGCCGGGACAGTCGTCGCTGCCGGGGACAGCGGGACCGGGAGCGTGCTCGACCTCATCTTCGTCGTTTCGATCATGGGTATCCCGGTCTCGATCGCCATCGCCGTCCTGCGCTTCCATCTCTACGACCTGGATCGCGTGATCAGGCGAACCCTGCTCTACGCGGTGTTGTCCGGGCTCTTGGTCGGGATCTTCATCCTGTCCGTCTTCCTGGTTCGAACCACCATCGGCGGCGTGGTCGGCGAGGACTCGGCACTGGGCGTCGCGATCTCGACGCTTCTGGTCGCCGCGTTGTTCAACCCGTTGCGACGGCGTCTCCAGGACCTGATCGACCGACGTCTCTACCGGAGCAAGTACGACGCCCAGCGGGTCATCGACCGGTTCGTCGCCACTGCCCGAGACGAAGCCGACATGAGCGCCCTGTCGGCAGATCTCCTCGACGTGGTCGACGAGACGATCCAGCCCTCCGTCAAGGGCCTGTGGATCAAAGGGTCGGAGACACCGGTCTGACTCAGCCCGACTCAGACATCAGACTGAGGAAGCGGCGGGCGCGTTCGGTTGCAGGGTCCACCAAGACCCGAGCGGGCGGACCCATCTCGACCACCCGCCCCTCGTCCATGAAGAGGACCTCGTCGGCAACCTCACGGGCGAAGCCGAGCTCGTGAGAGACCACGATCATGGTCATACCCTCCGTGGCCAGGGTCTTGATGACCTCGAGGACCTCGCCCACGAGCTCCGGGTCGAGGGCGGAGGTGGGCTCGTCGAATAGCATCAGCGCCGGGCTCATGGCGAGGGCGCGGATGATGGCGACTCGTTGCTGCTGGCCACCGGAGAGGCGGTCGGGGTAGTCATCACGCTTATCGGAAAGGTCGAAGCGGTCGAGAAGATGCTGCGCGGTGATCTGAGCCTCTTCCTCACTGGTCTTGAGCACCTTGCGTGGGGCGAGTGTGATGTTGTCCAGAACGGACAGGTGGGGGAACAGGTTGAAGGACTGGAACACGATCCCGATGCGGCGACGGGCCTGGTCCGCCTCGTACTCGGGATCGGAGATGTCGACCCCCTCGAGCAGGATCTCACCGTCGTCGATCGGCTCGAGGAGGTTGATACAGCGAAGCAGGGTCGACTTGCCCGAGCCCGACGGCCCGACCACTGCCATGACCTCGTGGGTCCCCAACGAGAGACTGACGTCTGCCAGCACTGTCAGCTCCCCAAACTCCTTCCACAAGCCGCGCACCTCGAGAAGAGCGGCGCTCACAACGAGGTCCCTCCGACACGTTCCCGCTGACGACGGATCAGGTAGTCGGTGAACCTGGCCAACGGGATGGTGAAGATGAGGAAGAGGAGGGCCGCGGCGAGATATGCGGTGAAATTGAAGGTCCCCGCCACGTAGATCTGGGCGCGACGGAAGGCCTCCTGAACACCGAGCAGGGCGAGCAGAGCCGAGTCCTTCTGCAGCGCGACGAAATCGTTGAGCAAGGGCGGAATGACCCGGCGCACCGCCTGGGGTAGCACGACCCACCGCATGCTCTGCGTCGAGCTCAGCCCGAGGGAACGAGCCGCCGCGGTCTGGCTCTCATGGACCGACTCGATCCCGGCCCGATACACCTCGGCTACGTAGGCGGAATAGGAGATCACGAGGGTGGTGATGGCCCAGAATTCCTGGCTGTTGGGCACACCCTGCAGTCTCAGGGCGGGCACCCCGAAGCCAAGGAGGAACAAGAGGATGATCGTCGGGATCCCCCGGATCAGGTCGACGTAGGCGGTGGCGGCGAGCCGAAGCGGGGTGAGCACCGGCGACCTGGTGCTGCGGATGATGGCGACGAGCAGCGCCAAGATGAGGATGAACACCTCTGCGATGAGGAAGATCCTGATGTTTCGGCCGAATCCGGTCAGGATCTCGGGGAACGAGGCCTTGAAGTCCTCCCAACTGAAGAACGACTCTCGCACCGTTGGCCAGCCCGGTGAATTGACCACGACGAGAGTCACGACGCCA
>JBMDXS010000013.1:0-2739 GCA_048595045.1 Acidimicrobiia bacterium | reverse complement strand
GAGTCGGCCATGGCGATGGGGAGAGCCTGGAGATTGGAGAAAGAAGGGGCACGGGTGTGCATCCGATATGGATTGGCTCCGCCGTCGGAGACGAGGTAACAACCCAGCTCGCCACGAGGTGACTCCACCGCCACGTACGTCTCGCCGGCCGGGACCTTGTAACCCTCGGTGAACAGCTTGAAATGATGAATCAGCGCCTCCATCGACTCGTCGATGCGGGCCCGGGGCGGTGGGGTGACCTTGCGGTCATCGACCCGGTAGTCCCCCTTGGGCATCGCGTCCGTGACCTGCTCGATGATCTTCAGTGACTCGGCGATCTCGTCCATTCGAATCCGGTACCTGTCGTATACGTCCCCGTTCTCCCCGACCGGCACCTCGAACTCGTATTGCTCGATCCCGCTGTACGGGAAGGCCTTGCGCAGGTCCCAGTCGACGCCGGTAGAGCGCAGGGTGGGACCGGTGATCCCGAAGGCCGTCGCCTCCTCGGCTGAGATGACGCCTACTCCCTTGGTGCGGGCCACCCAGATCGGGTTGTTCTCCAGGAGATCGTCGTACTGCCGAAGCCTCCGGGGGAGCTCGGCGAGGATTGCCGCGACGTCGTCCTTCCAGCCCGGGGGCAGGTCTGCGGCCACGCCGCCGGGGCGGATGAAGTTGTGGTTCATCCGCAGCCCGGTCGTCTTCTCGAAGAAGGCGAGGATCTGCTCCCGCTCCCGGAAGCCATACATCATCATCGAGATGGCACCGATGTCCATGCCGTTGGTGGCCAGGGCCACCAGATGGGACGAGCATCGGTTCAGCTCGGTGAGAAGGACCCTGATCGCCGCCGCCCTCGGGGGCACCTCGATCCCGAGCAAACGCTCCACGGCCAAGGAGAAGGCAAGCTCGTTGTGAAAGGGAGCGAGGTAGTCCATCCGGGTCACGTTGGTGCCACCCTGGGAGAAGTTGAGCTGTTCCCCGGTCTTCTCCATCCCGGTGTGCAGGTAGCCGATGATCGGCTTGGTGCGACGGATGATCTCCCCCTCCAGCTCGATCTGGAGACGGAGCACCCCGTGGGTGGACGGGTGTTGGGGCCCCATGTTGAGGATCATCCGCTCGTCCTCGTCGGCATCGTCGTCGAAGACATAGTCATCCTCGACGACCCGGCCCAGCTGCTCGTCGAGCCGGCGGTCGGACTCGTCGATCCGGATCTCCTGGGCACCCTCGTCGGTCGGGGTGAGATCGGTGGGCTCTTCGGTGCCTGCTATCCAGACATCCAGCGTCTTGGTGTCTTCGCTCAACTCAGCTCACCTTGTGGCTTTCCTTGAACTGCACCGGGACCGCGCCCACTCCGAAGTCCTTGCGCAGAGGGTGACCCTCCCATTCGTCGGGCATGAGGATCCGGGTCAGGTCGGGATGCCCGTCGAAGGTGATCCCGAACATGTCGTACACCTCCCGCTCGGCGAAGTTGGCCCCGGGCCAGATCGGGACCAGGGAGGCCACTTGTGGGTCCTGTCGGGAGGCGGTGGTTGTCATGCGGAGCCTGAGGCGGTGCTGCATCGAGAGGAGATTGGCAACGATCTCGAACCGATCGGGGCGCTGTCGCATCCAATCCACTGCGGTGACGTCGACACAGACCTCGAAGCCGGCTTCCCGGGCCGCCCCGGCGAAATCGAGCCAGCGTTCGTTGGGGACGAGAGCGACATCCTGGCCGAGCGAGGACGTCCAGGGCACGTCCTCGAACGGCTCGAAGAGAGAGCGGAGGACCTGGTTCTCGGGCAGCGGGCGGTCGACGACCTCGTCCTGCTCGTTCTCCGGCGCAGCTGTCTCGTCGGTCAACTGGCGATCTCGCCCTTCATGATCTTGTCGTGCAGGGTGAGGATGCCGTGCATCAGGCTCTGCGGGCCCGGCGGGCAGCCGGGCACGTAGATGTCGACCGGAACGACCTGGTCGACACCCTGGACCAGGGCGTAGTTGTTGAACATCCCACCGGTGGAGGCGCAGGCCCCCATCGAGATCACCCATTTCGGGTCGGGCATCTGGTCATACACCTGACGGAGCACCGGGGCCATCTTCTGGCTCACCCGACCGGCCACCACCATCAGGTCCGCCTGGCGTGGTGAGGCTCTGAACACCTCCATCCCGAAGCGACTCAGGTCGTAATGGGCGGTGCCGGTGGCCATCATCTCGATGGCACAGCAGGCGAGGCCGAAGGCGGCCGGGAACATCGAACGGGTCTTGGCCCATCTCGCTGCCATGTCGACGGTGGTCATCAGCAGGTTGCCCGGAGCTGTGGTGGTAGCCATCAGGCTGCCTCGTCGCTGACATCACTTGGCATGTACCGGGACCGCCGATGCACGTTCCAGTCGAGCGCACCCCGCTTCCAAACGTAGGCCAGCGTCTCGGCAACGAAGAAGGTGAAGATGAAGATCGCCGCCACTCCGTACCAGCCGAGGGTGTCGTAGATCGACGCCCAGGCGAACAGGAAGATGATCTCGACATCGAAGATCACGAACAACATCGCCACCAGGTAGAACTTGACCGGGAACCGCTGGACGGGCTCGGTCTCGGGGACGATCCCGCTCTCATAAGGATCGAGCTTGGCCGCCGTGGGGTTGTCGGGCCGCACCAGCCGAGAGGCGACGAGGGAAACCGCTACGAAGACTGCGGCCAGGACGAGCATGATCCCGATCGGCAGATAGTCGGCCAGAGTCACCATCTGAGGATAGGACGGGGCGTCAGGTGCGATAAATCAGACGTCGA
>JBMDXS010000129.1:0-10703 GCA_048595045.1 Acidimicrobiia bacterium | reverse complement strand
CTGGGACAGAAACAAGAGGGTCGTCGTCAGAATCGGAGGGTTTTCTCCAGCGACGGCTTACTCAGACCATCGGCCAGGATTGGTCATCCGAGCCGGCTATGCCTTCTCCACGTCGTCCAGCAGCTCCTGCCAGCTCGCAGTGAACTTGGCCACGCCTTCGTCCTCGAGGACCTGGACCACGTCGTCGTAGTCGACCCCGACCTCCGCTAGCCGATCCAGGTCGGCCCGGGCCTGGTCGATGTCATCCTCGGTGAAAGGTGAGGGCGACGGGTCACCGTGGTCCTGATAGGCGTCGATCGTCTCCAGCGGCATGGTGTTGACGGTGTCACTCGCCACCAGGTTCTCGACGTAGAGAAGATCCGGGTAATCCGGGTTCTTGGTCGATGTCGAGGCCCACAGCGGCTTCTGCACCCTGGCCCCCAGGTCGGCCAGGCTGCGGAACCGCTCAGATCGGAACTCCTCGAGGAAGCGCCCATAGGCGACCCGGGCGTTGGCGTTGGCCGTGACGCCGCGAAGGGCGAGTGCCTTCTCGGTGCCGATCGCTTCCAGACGCTCGTCCACTTCGGTGTCGAAACGGGAAACGAAGAACGAAGCGGCCGACGCCACCTTGCTCAGATCCCCGCCCGAGGCGTGATAGTCCTCCAAGCCCCCCAGATAGGCCTCCATCACCTCGCCGTAGCGGTCGAGTGAGAAGATGAGTGTGATGTTGACCGAGATGCCTTCGGCGAGAAGACGCCTGATGGCAGGGATGCCCTCCGGAGTGGCCGGAATCTTCACCAGCAGGTTGGGCCGGTCGATCTGCTTCACCCAGTCCCGTGCCTCGGCGACACTGGCCTCGGTCTCCCCGGCGAGGGTGGGCGCGACCTCCACCGAGACGAACCCGTCGGTGCCGTTGGTCCTCTCGAAGACGCCGAGGAGCTCGTCACAAGCCCGCTTCAGGTCAGTTGCCATCAGCGTCTTGGCGATCTCTTCCGTGGCGACACCACCCGACTTGAGGTCAGCCAGCAGCTCGTCGTAGTCGTCGGAGCCCACGATGGCCCCGGCGAAGATCGTTGGGTTCGATGTGACCCCCGTCACTGCGTCGTCGACGATCCTGCGGGCCAGCTCGCCGCTGTCGAGCATCTTCTTGGAGATCTGATCGGACCAGATGGAGACACCGGCCTCAGCGAGCCGGTGGAGATTGGAAAGACTCATGTGCAAAGGGTAGGGCGGTCTCCGCTCTGAGAGCACCGAGGCGATAGCCTGCGCAGAAGTGAGCTTGGTCCTCGTCGAACCTGAGGGGCTGAGCGCCCCCGAGAGTCGTATCCATCGCACAGCTGGTCGGCGGCACTGGATCTCGGCCGGCATCATCGGGATCGTGGCGGCAGCCACTTTTGCCATCGGGGACGGTGGGGGGCTCCACATGAGCTCTTCGGAGCGCCGTTTGATCGAGGCTCATCTCGAGACGTGGTACGGGGGCGACTTCGAAGCTGCCAGCGCGCTCAGGGCCGAACAGAAGCTTCGGACCGGGCCCACCGATGAACGCGGCCGGGCCGAGGTCGGGTACCAGGCGGCCCTGGAGGCAACGACGGATCTGCTCGGCTGTGAGGCCTTGCCTCCTTTCACGTTCAGGTGTGACGTCTCGTACTCCAACGTGCTCAACGAGGCAGTCGGCAAGGCGCCTGCCGTGGTGGCGCAGCAGTTCGGGATCGAGGGCGGCCGGATCCTCTTCGTGGCCGGGCCCTATCTGGAGGACGAACTGCTCACCGGCTCGTTCCGGAGGTTCGCCGTGCTGTTGTTCCCGGTCGACTACGAGGAGTCGTGCTCCGACGAGCCGACCTTGCAGGCAGTCGAGTGCGCGGATTTCAAGCTGGCGCATCTCGAGGACTGGGCGTCCTGGCACCAGATCGAATACGGCTGATCCCCCAGTACCCTTCCGGGCCGGCATGCCCCGACGGATCCTCATCGCCAAGCCCGGCCTCGACGGCCACGATCGCGGGGCCAAAGTGATCGCCCGGGCCCTGCGCGATGCCGGGTTCGAGGTGATCTACTCCGGTCTGCATCAGACACCGGCCCAGATCGCGGAGACGGCGGTCCAGGAAGACGTCGACGCCGTCGGTCTCTCCTCCTTGTCGGGCGCCCACAGGACCCTGTTCCCGCAGGTGGTCGAGGAGCTGGCTGCCCGCGACGCCTCGGACATAGTTGTGTTCGGGGGTGGCGTGATCCCCGAGTCCGACTTCCAGGGATTGCTCGATGCCGGCCTGGCCACCATCTTCACCCCGGGCACAGCGCTCGATCTGATCACCACCTGGGTGGAGTCCAATGTCCCCTCGAAGGTCTAGCGTCTACTGGAGAGCGGCTTGAAGGTCCACGAGTACCAGGCAAAGCAGATCATGTCCTCACGTGGCATCCCGGTGCCGCTGGGGCGAGTGGCCACGAGTGTCGACGAGGCGGTAGCAGCGGTCAGGCCGCTGATCGAGGAGTCAGGCAACCCGGTGGTCGTGCTCAAGTCGCAGATCCATGCCGGTGGCCGGGGCAAGGGGACGTTCGCCGAGCATCCCGACGTGCGCGGTGTGAACGTGGTCACCGATGGGATCGAAGGCGGTCCCGAGGCAGCCGAGGCCAAGGTTGGCGAGCTCGCGGGCAAGATGCTCGGCTCGACCCTGGTGACGGTCCAGACCGGCCCGGAGGGCAAGGTGGTCAACCGTCTCTACCTGGAACAGGGGATCGACATCGCCCGGGAGCTGTACCTGGCTGTCCTCCTCGACCGCTCGGTGAGCAGGAACATCGTCATGGCCTCCACCGAGGGCGGGATGGAGATCGAGAAGGTTGCCGAAGAGACACCAGAGAGGATCCTGCGCCAGGAGATCGACCCGGCCATCGGCCTCGCCGACTTCCAGGCCAACGAGCTGGCACACGGGCTGGGAATCGAAGGGGATGCGGCCCAGGGATTCGCGCGGTTCGTCAAGGCCCTGGACCGGGCTGCCACCGAGCTCGACACCGATCTGATCGAGATCAACCCGCTCGTCATCACGGGCGGCGGGATGGTGATGGCACTGGACGGCAAGATGGCCTTCGACGACAACGCTCTCTTCCGACACCCCGAGATCGCCGAGATGCGGGACGAGACCGAAGAGGACCCAGCCGAGGTGGCGGCGAAGGAGGCGGGCCTCAGCTACATCAAGCTGGACGGGACCATCGGCTGCCTGGTCAACGGGGCCGGATTGGCGATGGCGACCATGGACACGATCCAACATGTGGGAGGAGAGCCGGCGAACTTCCTCGATGTCGGGGGTGGCGCCGACGAGGAGCAGGTGACCACTGCCTTCCAGATCATCACGAAGGATCCGGCGGTGAAAGGGATCTTCGTCAACATCTTCGGAGGCATCATGCGATGTGACGTCATCGCCACCGGGATCGTCGCCGCTGTGAAGACCGTCGGCCTCACCGTGCCGCTGGTGGTCAGGCTGGAGGGCACCAACGTCGAACAGGGGAAGAAGATCCTGAGTGAGTCGGGCCTCGACGTCGTGGCGGCCGACAGCCTGAGGGACGGGGCGGAGAAGATAGTGGGTCTGGTGACATGAGCATCCTCGTGGGGAAGGACACTCGGGTGCTGGTACAGGGTCTGGGCAAGACCGGCCAGTTCCACACGGACAAGGCGATCGCCTACGGGACCCAGATGGTGGGGGCTGTGCACCCGTCCCGGAAGGGAAGCGTGGCTCATTTCGAGGGGGAGGTCGACCAGTCCGGGGTCCCGGGGCGAGACGACACATATTCGATCGACCTGCCTGTCTTCGCCACGGTGGAGGAGGCAGTGGCCGAGACGGGCGCCAATGCATCGGTCGTGTACGTCCCTCCGCCTTTCGCCGCCGACGCGATCATGGAGGCCGCGGCCGCGGGCCTCGACCTGGTGGTGGCGATCACCGAAGGGGTGCCGGTGGCCGACATGATCAAGGCCAAGCGTTACCTCGCCGACAAGCCCACCCGTCTGGTCGGCCCCAACTGCCCTGGTGTCATCACGCCGGGTGAGTGCAAGATCGGGATCATGCCCGGATACATCCACCAGCGGGGCCGGGTCGGAGTGGTGTCACGCTCAGGGACCCTCACCTACGAGGCCGTGTACCAGCTCACGCTGAACGGTCTCGGTCAGACCACGGCGGTCGGGATCGGAGGAGACCCCGTCAACGGCACCAACTTCGTCGACATGCTCCGCATGTTCGAGGACGACGCCGAGACCGAGGGCGCCATCATGATCGGGGAGATCGGCGGCACCGCCGAAGAGGATGCGGCCGAGTTCGTAGCCGCCTCGATGAGCAAGCCGGTGGCCGGGTTCATCGCCGGGACCACCGCCCCGCCAGGCAAGCGGATGGGTCATGCCGGAGCCATCGTCTCGGGAGGAAAGGGGACGGCGGCAGCCAAGATCGAGGCGATGACGTCGGCCGGGGTCGTGATGGCGGAGACCCCGAGCGACATGGGCGAGGCCATGGCTCGTGCTCTCGGCTGAGAACCTCGAGTCGATTCGCACCGACGGCGAGCGGATCCTCGAATTGGCGCGTCGGGACCCGGAGCGTCTCGTGCCTCAATATCCCGCCTGGACCATGACCGATCTGGTGTCACATGTCGGCGGTGTCCACGCCCGCACCACGCACATCTGCCGCGAGCTGCCCACCGAGCGCCCATCGGCACCGAGGCCCGGCGAGGACGACGACGTTCTCGACTGGTACGAGACGAATCTGAACGAGATGCTGGCAGAACTGGAAACGGCCGATCCCGACACAGAGGCGTGGGGGTTCTGGCCGGTGTCCCGTCTCGGGCTCTGGGAACGGCGCATGGTCATCGAGACCGGTGTTCATCGATGGGACGCCGACCAGGCATTCGGCGAGCAAGGTCCCCTGAGCGGTTTGGTGGCCCTTTCCGGCCTCAACGAGTTCGAGACCATGTGGTTGCCCCGTTTGCCCGAGCTGCCGGTCCTGGAGGTCAAGTCCGAGGACATGGGTAGGAGCTGGGTCTTCGGTTCGGGAGGCTCGCCGTTGCGGACCGTGGAGGGCTCTGCCTCGGATGTCTACCTCCGACTGATGAGCCGGCCCTCACCGGTGGAGCTGCCCCGCCCCTGGGGGGCCGCCGTCGATGCCCTGGAGCCACCTCCGAAGAGGTGAGGCCGGTCTAGAACCGGGCGAGATCGGCGGTGGCATAGCCGATCACGGCATCGTCGGCCGTCTTCACCGGCTGAAGCGCCTGCACCAACTCGGCGACACGGTGGCCGGGGACCGCAACCGTAAGCTCGTCATCGCCCATGCCGGTCCGTGCTCGGGACAGGGCACAACCCATCGACGCTGCGATCAGGCCCTGGTCGGCGGCCCGGGGAAGGATCTGGCATTGGGGCTTTCCTGACCAATCCACCTCGACAGCGTCGTTGATCTCCATCATCTGCCGTGGGGTCACACGAAGCAGCACGACGTCGGGATCGCCCGCGGCCTCGGCGAGTGGTCCGTAGCGGACACCTTGGGGCCGGCGGGAGAGGGCGGCGACACCGGCGAACGCCTCCATCGTCACCCAACCAACGTCGAGGAGGGCGGCCACATCGCTCTTGTCCAGGATGTCGGCGGCATCGGCGAACCCGTGGGTGAAGCGCCCCACGGAGCAGTTCCCGTGGTCCTCGGCCAGGGTGTCGAAGGACCGGTCGTGGGCATGCATCCAAAAGACACAGGGAGCTGCGGCCCGACCCGACCTGCCATCCTCGGTGGGCTCGGACATGGGCTCGTTGAAGAGGGGAGTCCCGTCGTCGGGCACAGCCTCCAGGAAGGTGATGGCGATCGGGGAGTGCTCGAGGCCGAGGATGCCGCTCAGGGCGTCGGACAGGATGGCGTGGCTCATGGTCCCTCTGGTGGATTGGATGACGCCGACGCTAGCCGATCTTCTCGAATCCGATTCTCGGGTCGAAGAAGAGGGCGATCACCTCCATCCCGGGGAATCGGTCCGCCACCACTACCCGGGCACGTCGTAGCTGTTCCTTCTGCTTGTCATCGGGTACCGGGTTTCCGGCGCACCCGGCGTGGGCCACCACCGCGACCTGGTGGGTGCCATGGGCTTGCTCGGACACCGTCAGACTCTGGAGGAGACCCTCACCGGTGGGGGTCACCGAGCCATCGAGATGCTGCACAGCCCCGGTGGCTGTGATGTTGTCCACATAGCGAGCCCCGAACCGGGTCATCACCTGATCGATGGTCCGGGTCTGAATCCTCCCGTCCATGCAGGTGATCACAGCGGCGAAGCGGCCTTCGGAGGTCAACCACCCCATTCTGGCGCACGAGAGGCGAGTCGCGGCGGGCCAGACCTACACTGCCGCTCCATGGATCTCATATGGATCATCGTGCTGGTGGTCGTTGCCGTCCTGGTATTCGCCTTCATCGGCATCTACAACGGGTTGGTCCAGTCCCGGAACCGGGTCGACAACGCCTGGGCACAGGTCGACGTCCAGCTCAAGCGTCGATACGACCTGATCCCCAATCTGGTGGAGACAGTGAAGGGTTACGCCTCCCACGAGCGGGAGACATTCGAGCGGGTGACCCAGGCCAGGAGCGCGGCCCAGGCCGCCACCGGGCCGGCCGAGCAGGCCCAGGCCGAGGGGTTCCTGACCCAGGCGTTGCGTCAGTTGTTCGCCGTCGCCGAGGCTTACCCGGAGCTGCGGGCCACCGAGAACTTCCAGAATCTGCAGAACGAACTGGCCGAGACCGAGAACAAGATCGCGGTGTCACGTCAGATCTACAACGACACCGTTCTCACCTACAACAACAAGGTGCAGCAGGTCCCCACCAACATCGTCGCCTCCATGACCGGGTTCGACGTCCGGGAGTTCTTCGAGGCCGGCGCAGAGGCGGCCGAGGCGCCTACCGTCGACTTCTGACTTGCGGCGACTTGCCCGGGCTCTGATCGTCCTCCTCCTGGTCGCCGTCCCTGCGACGGGGGCGCTGGCCAAGTCGTTCTGGATGAGCAGTGCCGACGTCGACATCGTCATCCAGGCGGACGGCTCACTTCTGGTGACCGAGACCCTGACCTACGACTTCGACGGCGACTTCTCCGGGGCCTACCGGGACATCCCGCTTCGACCCGGTGAAGCGATCAGCGATGTCTCGGTTCGTGACGAGACGACCACCTACACGCCGGGTGGGTGCACCGAGCTCGGATGCTCCTCTGCCCCCGGCACCTACGGGGTGGAAGAACAGGGCGACCTGGTTCGGATCGTCTGGCACCACTCGTCGTTCAGCGAGCAGAGGACCTTCGAGCTCACCTACACCATGACCGGTCTGGCCATCGCCTACGACGATGTGGCCGATGTCAACTTCCAGGTTTGGGGTGACCAGTGGGCGGTTGGGCTGGAACGCCTCGACGCACGGATGTCCCTCCCCGCCACCGGCGAGGAAGGCGACGTGAGGGTGTACGGGCACCCGTACGGGGTCGACGGCTCTACGGCCCTCGGAAGCGGACAAACGTCTTTGGAGGCGAACAACGTCCCCGCCTATCAGTGGGTCGAGCTGAGAACGGTCTTCCCGCGAGAGATGCTCAGCTCCACCGATGGCGCGACCATCGTGGCCGGCGACGGCCTCGCCGGGATCATCGCCGAGGAAGACGAGTTCGCCCGCGAGGCATCGGACGCCGCTACCGCACAACGATCCGGGGTGATCTGGGGATCTGTGGCCGCTCTTGCTCTGGCGGTGGGTCTGGGCGGTCTGGTCTATCTTGGATACGGCCGAGAGCCGCGGGTCGATTACGACCGCGAGTACGAGCAGGAGCCGCCGACCGAGCTGAAGCCTGCCGAAGTCGGCGCCCTCCTCTCCCAAGGGGCCGTTACCGAGAAGGAGTTCACCGCCACGATGTTCGACCTGATCAGGCAAGGTGCCATCAAGGCCACCCCGTCCCAGGTGGAACGCAGCACCTGGGGTGGGCTCCGCAACGAGACGATCACTGACCTGGTGCTGGAGCTCACTGGCGAGTCCACCGGGCACAAGGACTACGAGGAGTCCGTGCTGACCGTGGTGGGGCGTGTCCTCGACGAGGGACCACGCCCGCTCCACGAGTTTCGGGAGCGCATCCAGGCCGATGCCTCGGCGAACGCATCGACCTATCAGACGTTTCGGGGCAAGGTCATCGGGGCGGTGAAACGGTCCGGGTTGATCGATGAGACCGGGAACGGCGTCGCCTGGCTGGTGGCGATCGGAGTCGGTCTCCTCGTCTTCGGGGCCATCGTGTTCCTCCCTGATCTGCTCCGCACACGGCCCGGGGGCCAGACCATGGCGGTGCTCATCGTCGTCGGAATGGTCCTGGGCGCCCTGGCTCTCTACATCTTCCTGCTCTTCCGACGGGTCAGGGTGCGCCGATCGAAGGAGGGTGCGCTGGAGGCCGAGCGGTGGGATGCATTCCGACGCTATCTCACCGACTTCTCCAGGCTCGAGGAGGCTCCACCCATCTCCCTAGAGTTGTGGGATAAGTTCCTCGTCTACGCGATCGTCTTCGGCGTGGCCGAGGAGGTGCTGCAGCAAGCCCGCCTCCATGCCCCGCCCGAGCTTGAGCAGACCTCTTCGATCTACTGGTTCGGTACCTACGGCTATTCGGGGGGCCACACCGAAAACGCGTTTGCCGGTCTCAACTCGGCTTTGGTCGGAGCCTTCACACCGCCTTCGTCCAGCGGCGGTGGTGGAGGGTTCTCCGGAGGCGGGGGGGGTGGCGGCGGCGGCGGTGGTGGCGGCGGCGGTGCCTGGTAACGGGGTCGACCTGCGAGGACGCCCGCCGGTTTAGCGTGTCTGTTGGATTGAGATCCCTGTCCGTAGCCCTGGCGATGGTGCTGGCCACGGTGGTCACCACCGAATCGCCTGTCGAGGAACCGTTCCCCACGTACACCGGGGACGAGTTCATAGCGCTCTACGACCACGCGGTTCGACATGAGCTACCCAACCTGATTCCCCCCGGCGGCAGGCTCCCGGTCACCGGCGATACCGATCTCGATGAGCGAATCTGGGACATCGCCACGGCGCGCGGCTACGTGCTGAGACCGGTGGCCGGCCCCGATCTGGGCACTGCGGACGGGGTGCCGATGCAGCCACAGGCGGCGGCGGCCTGGGAGGAGCTTCGCGAGGCGGCACGCGCCGCCGGGCATGTGTTCGTTGTCTCCTCTGCCTATCGATCCCCCGACAGCCAGCGAATCCAGTTCAACTCCAAGCTGCGTGGCACCAGTGACGAGGCAATAGACGCTGCACTCACCTGGTACTCGATACCCGGCACCTCCAAGCACCACGGTGGTTATGCACTCGACTTCAGATACGGCGACGGGACATTCGGCGAGTTCAGGCAGACACCCGATTACGCCTGGTTGGCGGCGGACAACTTCCTGAATGCGAAGAGGTATGGGTTCATCCCCTCCTACCCGGACGACGTGACTACACAGGGGCCCAACCCCGAGCCGTGGGAGTTCGTGTGGGTGGGAGTCGACCTGATCCGATGTGGCATGCCCTGTGTCGAGGCGGCCAGCGGGCCGATGGCCCGTCATCCCGGCGGCGAATCGCCGGTCGAGTTCGGCCTCGACCGAGACGCCCGCCGCCGCCGGTGGCGTCCTCTCGCCTTTATCGGGTGAGCAAATAGAAAGAGGAGAACTTGTTGGAGATCTCGTCGAGCGGCTGGAATGAACCGAATCCGGCCTCCGCGGCCATCTCCTCCGCTCGCTGGCGGCCCCAAGCCGCGCCGAGCCCGGTGCCCCCGCCCGCCAGCGACTGGGTCAGGCAGTGCAGGGTCGAGGTCCCATAGAGCATCGCTCCTCTGGGCGAGAGGTTGTCCTCGAGGTTGGAGCTCGCGTTCGGCTCCATCATCAGGTACTGGCCGTCCTCAGCCAGGGCATCCTTGATCCGCCGCATCCCCCCCAGTGGGTCGGTCAGGTCGTGGATCACATCGAAGGTGGTCAACAGCTCGAAGGGTGGGTCGAGGGGGAGGTCCTCGATACCGCGCTCCTCGAAATCGACGTTGGGCAGATTCATGGATCCCTCTTCGGCTGTGGCGATCGACCGAGACGACACGTCATAGCCGATGACCCGGGACTTCGGAAAGGCCTCCGCGAGGAGGATGGCGACGGTGCCAGAGACACATCCGACGTCGGCCACCCGGATGCCTGACTGGAGGCGAGGGATGGCACCCGTGATGGCCGGCAACCATCTCGATAAGAGAAACGTCCTCTGAGAGGGTGAGTGTGACCGAGAGATGCCTCGGACCACTGCCTCGCCGAACTCCTCGAAGGCGACACCGCCTCCGTGGACCGTGGCATCCGCCACACCATCGATCTGACCGAGGAACGCGGGGAGGACATCGAAGAAGCCACCCATGAAGTAGGGACTCGATTCGTCCGAGGTGAAGAGGGCGTGTTCGGCCGGGAGGTCGAAGCGTCGAGTGCCCGGGTCGTAATCGACGACGCCTGCCGCGGCCAGACCGGACAGGATCTCTTCGACATATCGGCTCTGCAGTCCTGCCCCCTCGGCCAGATCCCCGGTGGTGCCGCCGCCGACCTCCCCGAGATGACGGGATAGACCAGACCGATCGGCCACGGCAAGGAGACCGATCGTGGTGGCGCCGGCTGCGAACTCAATGAATTTGTCGAGGAATCCCTCGATCCTGGCGCGGTCCACCGGTCAGGCACCGATCTTCGTGATCATCGCCCAGATGACGATGAAGAGGACCGCGAGATC
>JBMDXS010000128.1:0-24799 GCA_048595045.1 Acidimicrobiia bacterium | reverse complement strand
GTGAACGCTGTGGACACCGACACCGATCCGGCGGTGACAGCCGCCACGACCGTCCCTGCGACGGCAGTGCCCCCAACGGAGGTCGCAACGACCGTCGCATCGACCACCATGGTCCCACCTACCACGACCCTCCCACCGCCGACCACCGTTTCGGCTCCCACCCCGGAGAGCGTTGCTGGGGAGATCGGGGCCCTGCTTGCTTCCCTCGACCCCCCGGACTTCGAGCGTCGGGAGGTGCGCCAGGTGGAGGACCGGGTCGAGAGGGCGATGGAGGCATGGCAGGTGGGTGACCGTGACGATCTTCGGCGCGAGCTGGAGCGATCGTTCGAGGAGGCCGCCGATCTCGAAGACTCCCCAGAGCGGACCGAGCTGCTCGACCTCCTCGCTCAGCTCGCCGGGTCGATGGGGTTCAGGGTCGACCCTGTCGGCGACGGGCAGGGAAATGGAGATGGTGGTGGCGACGACTGACCACCCGCATCACGAATTCGTCGAGACGACCATCGGCCTGCCAGATGGTGTGACACTCGGGGCCACCATGGGCAGCCCGGAGGGCACCGCCCTGGGTCTGGTGCTGTTCGCCCACGGGAGTGGGAGCAGCCGCCGCAGCAGACGCAACCGCCAGGTCGCGGATGCGCTCCACTCCGCCGGTCTGGGAACACTCCTCCTCGATCTGCTCACCCCGGCTGAGGACGAGGAGGACCGGGTTACCGGCCGGCACCGATTCGACGTCACCATGCTCGGGAACCGGGTGATCGGGGCCGTCGACTGGCTATCCGAGGCGGGCACTGCCCCGATCGGCCTCTTCGGGGCGTCGACCGGGGCCGCGGCCGCGCTGATCGCCGCCGCCGGGCGTCCCGACGAGGTGGAAGCCGTGGTCTCCCGTGGTGGCCGACCAGATCTGGCCGGTCAGACGCTGCCGCTGGTGAAGGCGCCGACCCTGCTCATCGTGGGGAGCCTCGACCGGACGGTGCTGGACTTGAACGTCAAGGCCCGGGAGCAGATGGTGACGGAAACGAGCCTGGAGATCGTCCCGGGTGCCAGCCACCTCTTCGAGGAGCCCGGTGCTCTCGACAAAGTGGCCGAGCTGGCCACCGGCTGGTTCCTGCGTCACCTCGTCGCCTGACCGAAGGGCTCGTCGTGCAACAAGTCACGAATCGTGACCCCGCACCGGTCTAAGACCGACGCGCTTGCTCCAGGGTGGGCTCGTAGATATCGGACATGTATTCGCGGACCATACGGGCTGCAGTGACCCGGGGCCCCAGGGTGCGCCAGGCATGGCGGATGCGTTCGAAGAACACCGGGCGCTCATCGTGGTACATGTCCCGGATCGAGCCGAGGATCTCGATCAACGCGGTGGCCTCGGCGGCGTCCCGGAGCTCGGGGTCCTCGTCGTCGCTGGAGGCGATGGCCCAGCCGTTGGCGCCGTCGTACATCTCCGCCCACCACCCATCGAGGATCGAGCAGTTGAGGACGCCGTTCAATGCCGCCTTCTCCCCACTGGTACCGGACGCCTCCCGGGGCCGGATCGGGTTGTTGAGCCAGATGTCGCAGCCCTCGACCAGCGCCCGTGCCACCCTCATGTCGTAGCCGGGGACGAATGTGAGACGGCTGTTCGCCTCCGGGGAGGACGCGAACGAGACGACCTCGGATACCAGGGACTTTCCGTGGTCGTCCTGAGGGTGGGCCTTGCCGGCGAACACGAAGTGCACCGGACGCTCGTCATCCCCGAGCATCTCCCGAAGACGCTCGATTTCATGAAAGAGCAGTGTCGCCCGTTTGTAGGGGGCGAATCGGCGGGCGAACCCGATGATGAGGGCGTCGGGATCGAGGGCACGCCCTGTAGTCACCGAAACGACTTCGGCGAGGCGGCGGGACGAACCCGAGCGCAGGTGGGCGAGCCGATCGTCGTCGATGGCCGATACCCGATCCCAAGCGCCCGGGTCGCCGTCGGCCCAGGCCGGGCCCAACACCTCGTCGAAGGTGGTCTGGAGATCGGCTCCGACCCAGGTCCTGGCGTGCACCCCGTTGGTGACGGATGTGATCTCGTCGCCGATGCCGGTTCCGGCGAACATGCCGCGGCTCACCTCACCGTGCAGCTTGGAGACGCCATTTGCCCGGCTGGAGAGACGCAGTGCCATGGCCGCCATGTTGAATCGGTGCTCGTCGTCGGGATCCAGCCCCAACTCCCAGATCTCCTCCACCGGCACCCCCCAACGGACCGCCCACGGCTCGAGATACGGGATGACGAGGTCCCGGTGGAAGCAGTCGATCCCGGCCGGCACAGGTGTGTGGGTCGTGAACACCAGGCCCTGACGAACCTTGCTCATCGCCTGGGGCAGGTCACCATCGCTGATGACGCGGTCGATCAGCTCCAGCGCGATGAATCCGGCGTGGCCTTCATTCAGGTGGTGAACCGTCGGGTCCCATCCGATGGCGGCCAGGGCGCGCGCCCCGCCCACACCGAGCACCATCTCCTGGTCGAGTCGATGGGCCCGATCACCCCCGTAGAGACGGTCGCCGATGCTTCGGTCGGCTTCACCATTCTCGACGACCTGGGTGTCGAGCAGGAGCAGGGGGATACGCCCAACGTCGAGTCGCCAGACCCGGGCCGCCACCTGGCGGCCGGGCAGGGGTACCCGCACCACCACATGGGTGTCGATCGCCCCCACATCGACAGGGTCGATCGTTGGGTAGCTCTCGGTCTGGCCCTCCTCGTCGATCTGCTGCTCGAAATAGCCGTTTCGATAAAAGAGGCCGATTCCGACCAGCGGCACCTGGAGGTCGGCGGCAGCCTTGAGATGATCTCCGGCGAGAATGCCGAGCCCGCCTGCGTACTGGGGGAGCAGTGCGTCGATGCCGAACTCGGGGGAGCAGTAGGCGATCTGGGGAGATGCCGGTCCCTCCAGCGCGGCGTCGAGGTCTCCTGTCTCGGCGGCGACCCGCCCCACGAACGCCTCGTCGGCCAGCAGCTGGTCGAGCTGGCCTGCGCTCAGGTCGGCCACCACCGTGACCAGGTGCCGCGACTGCGCTGCCCCTGGCAGTGAGGCGAGCAGATCCCGACATGAGGCCGCCCAGGCCCACCGGTGATTGGCGGCGAGACGATGCAGTGCCTCACGCAGCGCAGGTGAATCCAAGGTGTCCCTCCTCCTTCTCGAGCGCCGCCCTCCGAAGCCCGCGGTGACCGGGCGAAGGCGATGATTCTAAGGCCGGGGCCGGCGCTCAGTCGTCATCGAACGTCTCTATCTCGTCCAGTAGATCGAGCGATTCCACGGCGGCCTCGGCCACGGGCCCGTCGTCGGCCGAGATTCGCGTGAGGAGGGCGCGGGAGCGGGCGCCGCCGATGTCGGGAAGCAGACGGACCACGGCGGGGGTGAGACGGCCCGAGACGAGTGCCTTCTCGATCAGATCGAGCGATCTTTGACCCGCCTTCACGATCGAGATCCCGGCCAGGGTCTTCTCCTGCTCGTCATCGCCGGAAAATGCGTCGAGCAGGGTGTACCCCGCGCCGTCGGCGCCGGTGGTCCTGAAGATCACCCCGGCCCCGATGACCTTGAGGGACCCGCCGAGACTCATCCTGGACGCCGGGTCACACGAAGGCCCACAGCCCGTGTTGGTCCCAGTAGGGGGGCTGATGGGGCGCAGGGTGATCGAACCAGCCATTGCGGTGCTCCTCGACCTGGGGGTGCGCCGGGAAACGCTGTCCCCCTCGGTCCAACGTGATCACCAGGTCGAATCTCACCCGGATGTCGACGATCTTGTTCACCCGGGAGAAGTCCGGCATCCACTGCTCGTGGACCGGCCAGGCCAGGAGAAAAAGGCGGTCGAAGCGGGCTCCCCGTCTGGTGGCGAGATTGGCCACGGTCCCACCGTGGCTGTGGGCGAAGAGGTCGGGCTGTTGCAGACCCTCGTCGCCGATCCACTTGTCGAGGGCGACGGCTGCGGCACGGCGCCCGGCGTCGGTGTAGGAACCGGACCAGCGGAAGCTCCTGTCATGGACTCCGAGCGCCGGCTTCCTCTGGTCCATGGCCACGTAGAAATCACCTCCGGGCTGGTACCAGGTCTGCTCGGCCGCCCAGGTGCCGTGGGTCATGAACGCGGTGCTGGATCTCCGGTTGCGCTTCCTGGAGCGAGGCTGGGGCCCGACCTTCTTCTGTACCTCGGGGTCTTGCGGGTCGATCTGACGCAGCGCCTCGAGAGCGAGCCGCGACACCAGCGGGTCCTCGGAGGCGGCGCCCTCCTCGAGGATCTGTCTGATACGGAGGCGAAGCCGGGTGGTCTCCCTGGCTCCTGCGGCGGCCGCCACCCTGACCAGCGGATGAGGGCTCTGCATGCCGGCCTCGAACAGTGCCGCGGCCTCCTCGAACGAGGGGCTCTCATACAGATCGTGCACCTTGCGAGCCATCTCTTCTTGGACCAGCGGCGCCGGCTCGACCTCGAGCTCCTTGGGCGACATCCGTAGTGGCGCGGTGGCCTCGGCCACGGCCAGGCGGCGTGGCCGTTCCAGGGCGCGTAGCTCCGGCAGGTCGAAATCGGGACGGGGTGCCACGTCCCGCTCCAGCTCGTCGATCTCGTCGTGCTGTCCCAGCACCCCAGCCCGGGCCGCCACGAGCAGCGCCGCCTGAGAGGCGGCTTCCGAGCGGTCCATCTCCGGATCCGGCCCGGGAGTGACCGTGAACGCGTCTCGCGGGTCGATCGGTTCCAGCGGCTGGTAGTCGGTCATCGGCCTGGCTCATTCTGGCGCAGCGCGCCGGAGGTCGGGGGCCCCGGCTGTACGCTGCCCCCGATGAAGGGCGACCAGGGCAGGTGGACGCTGGTCGCTTTCCTGGTCGGGGCCGTGCTCTCCTCCGGCAACCCGATCGCGGTCAAATTCAGCAATGCCGAGCTGGAGCCGTTCTGGGGCGCCACGCTCCGTTTTGCACTCGCCGCAGCACTGATGCTCACCGTCATGGCGGCTCTCGGTCTTCGCTTCCCGCGCGGTCGTGCCCTCATGGGCGCGGTCCTTTATGGGATCTTCAACTTCGGTCTCGCCTTCGCCTGTCTCTTCTACGCCCTGGTCGAGTTGGGAGCCGGGTTTCTCCAGATCCTGCTTGCGGTGATCCCGCTGATCACCCTCCTCCTCGTCGTTGTCCAGCGTCTGGAGAAACTCAGGTTGGCGGCAGTGGTGGGCGCTGTGCTGGCCCTGGTCGGGGTGCTCCTGATGTCACAGATCGCACTTGATGCCTCGGTATCGGTTGGGACCATCCTGGTGGCTATGGGTGCCGCCTTCTGCCTGGCCGAGGGGGCGGTGCTGGTTCGGATCTTCCCACCGGAGCACCCGGTGTCGCTCAACGCGGTGGGCATGACGGTGGGCGCAGGTGTCCTGCTGATCGCGTGTCTCCTCGCCGGAAATCGGATGGTGCTTCCCGAGCTCGAGGCCACCTGGCTCGCCCTCGCCTACATGGTGGTGCTTGGCACCGGGGTGGTGTTCTTGCTCTGGGTGTACGTGCTCGAGCATTGGGAGGCGTCCCGAGCGGCGTACAACTTCGTGCTGCTCCCCCCGATCACCCTCTTCTTCTCCCACCTGATCACGGGCGAGGACGTGGGTCTCGAGCTGGTCTTCGGCGGACTGCTGATCCTCGCCGGTGTCTACATCGGCGCCCTCCGATCGAAGACCCGGGAACGACCGGACGGGATACCTGTCGCAGCGCCGGCCTCGGCGTCCGATCCCGATTGAAGCGAGGCCAGGTCGGGCCGGGCTCAGCCGTTTCGGTTGATCCGATCCAGTGCTTCCTGGTCGATCAGATCCTGATAGTCGGGATGCCGGTGCAGCCATGAGGTGATGAACGGGCACAGTGGGACGACCTTCTCGCCGCGGGCCCTTACGTCGTCCATGGCGTCGCGGGCCAGGACCGAGCCCAAGCCCTCCCCCTCGTGACCGGGTTGGACCTCGGTGTGGACGAAGTAGTTGCGACCGCCCCGAATCTGATAGACGGCCATCCCGGCCACCTCTCCGTCCAGCTCCAAGACGTAGCGGTGGTTGTCCGGGTCATTGCGTACTGCGATCTGATGCTCGTGACTCACGGATCGATGTTGCCACATGATCAGCGACTCTTCGTCTTCCGGCTCCTTGCCGGCCTCGTTTCCCTCCCCGCATCGCGTACTGCCTTGGTGAGGAGGAACTCGATCTGGGCGTTGACGCTGCGCAACTCGTCGGCCGCCCACTTCTCCAGGGCGGCGTGCAGCCGGGGGTCGACCCGGATGAGGAAGCTCTTTCGCTCCGGCACCGTCCTTCCTACTGGTAGAGCGTGCCGGCGTTGACCACGGGCTGGGCATGGTGCTCGCTGCACAGGACGACGAGGAGGTTGGAGACCATGGCCGCTTTCCGCTCTTCGTCGAGCTCGACGATGTCCTGGGCGTTGAGCATCTCGAGGGCGTGGTCCACCATGCCGACGGCTCCTTCCACGATGCGCTGGCGCGCCGCCACCACCGCCTCCGCCTGCTGGCGGCGCAACATGTCGGCGGCGATCTCCGGGGCATAGGCCAAGCGGCGGAGTTGGGTCCTGATGACCTCCACCCCGGCCAGGGTCAGCTGCTCCTGCAGCTCCTGATGGAGGAACGTGGTGACCTCGTCCGCATTGGCCCGCAGCGAGTGCTGGTCCTCTGCGTAGGCGTCGTACGGGTACTCGGAAGCCATGTGCCTGACTGCCGTCTCGGTCTGGATCTTGACGAAGCCCTCGTAATCCTCGACGTCGAAGGTGGCCTGGGCCGTGTCCACCACCCTCCATACGATCACCGCGGCCACTTCGACCGGGTTGCCGTTGGCGTCGTTCACCTTGAGGGTCTCGCTGTCGAAGTTCTGGACACGGAGGCTGACCCGCTCCCTCGAGGTCAGCGGGTAGGTCCACCCCAGGCCGTTTCGCCGAACCGTGCCCACGTAGCGCCCGAAGAAGGTGACCACCTTGGCGATGTTGGGCGGGTTGATGACGAATCCGCTGGCAATGACGCCGGCAACGATCAGGGCACCGCTTGCGATCCAGATCATCGACCACTCACCCTCGACGAGGCCGCGGGTCAGCAGCCAGGCGCCTGCAGCGAATATGACGATGTCGATGGCCAGCATCACCCAGCCGTTGATCGCCAGTCCCTTGCGCTCTCTCACGTCGACCTCCATGATACCGATTTGATATCACTACGATAGCACCCTCAGGTCCGGCGCGCTCCGCGTAAGGTCGTGAGCCCAACGAGGTGAGGAGACCGATTTATGACTCGTGTCGGGTTTTCGATGACGGAAGTGGTGGGTCACACCCCGCTGGTCCGGCTCGGCAAGGTGGTGCCCCCCGGCGCCGCCGACGTCTTCGTCAAGCTCGAGTGGTTCAACCCGACCGGCTCCTACAAGGACCGGATGGCCCTGGCCATGATCGAAGAGGCGGAGAACCGTGGGGACCTGGTCCCGGGGATGACGGTGGTCGAGTACACCGGCGGGAGCACGGGCTCCTCACTCGCATTCGTGTGTGCGGTCAAGGGCTACCCGTTTCGGGTGGTCTCATCGGATGCCTTCGCCATCGAGAAGCGGAGGACGATGACCGCACTGGGAGCAGAGCTGATCCTCGTGCCCAGCGAAGACGGCAAGATCACGCCCGACCTGATTCCCCGCATGATGGAAAGGGCGTCGGAGCTCGCTGCCGAGCCCGGCAGCTACTTCACGGATCAGATCAACAACCCGGATTCCCTCGTCGGATACCGCAAGATCGGAGACGAGTTGATCGACCAACTGGACCGGCCCATCGATGTGTTCTGTGCGGCAGTCGGGACAGGTGGGATGTCGATGGGGGTGGCCCGAGCCCTCCAGGATGCCGGTTCGCCAACACGGGTCGTCGTCTTCGAGCCGGCCTCCACCCCGGTCATCACGGCCGGAGTGACGGGTAAGCACCGGGTCGAGGGCATCGGCATCGGCTTCGTCCCACCCTTGCTCGACCCGGGGATGTACGACGAGGCTCGGGCGATCGAGGAGGACGAGGGTCGGGAGATGGCCCGACGCCTCGCTTCGGAGGAGGGGCTCCTGGCCGGCATATCGAGCGGGCTCAACATCGCCGGGGCGGTGCAGATAGCGACCGAGCTCGGCGAGGGTCACACTGTGGTCACCGTGGCTGTCGACACCGGTCTCAAGTATCTCGGCGGCGACCTGTTCGAGCCATGAGAATCGCTGCCCTGGTGGCGAGCGCGCTGCTCATCGTCATTGCCGTTTTCCAGATCGCGCTTGCCCTGGGCATGCCGGCGCGGAAGATCGCCTGGGGCGGCGGGTACGAAGGGAAGCTGCCCACCGGTCTCCGGGTGGCCAGTGGCGTGGCCGGCTTCGTCATCTATCCGCTGGCCGCGCTTGTGGTGCTCGAGGCCGGCGGAGTCACCGAGTTCGACCTGGTCCCCGACGTCGGCCCGGTCGGGATGTGGGTGCTCACCGGTCTCTTCGCGATGGCGGCGCTGCTCAATTTCCTATCTCGCTCCCGGCTCGAGCGGATCTGGGGTCCGGTGTGCCTCGTCATATCCGTCTGCTGTGGGATCGTGGCTGCTTCGCTCTAACGGGGCAGGTCGATGGTGAAGATCGCCCCGCCCTCGGGCCGGTTGGCCGCGCTGATGGTCCCGCCGTGAGCCTCGACGAGGTCGCGGGCGATGCTGAGGCCGAGACCGCTCCCGGCGGAGTCGGCGGACTTCACGAACCGCTCGAACACATGCTCCAAACGGTCCGGGGGGATCCCGGGCCCGGTGTCCGCCACCAGGATCCGGACCCCGTCCCCATCCCCACCCGCCGTCAACTCGAGCGTGCCGCCCTCCGGCATCTGATTGATGGCGTTGGAGACGAGGTTGGAGATGACCTGGCGAAGGCGGTAGGGATCGGCGTCGAGCTCGGCCATCCCGGGCTCGACCGACACGATGTGCTCGATGTCGTCGGCCTCCATCGGGGCGGAAAAGGAGACAATGACCTCGCTGACAACGGCCTCGACGTCGGTCGGCTCAGGATGCAACTGGAGCCGGCCGGCCTCGGCCAGAGTCAGCACCCGAAGGTCTTCGAGAAGGCGTTCCATCAACTCCACCTCGTCGATCACATTCGACAGTTGCGACGGGTCGTGGAGCCCGTCGATGACGGCCTCGATCTCGCCCCTGACCACGGTTAGTGGCGTGCGGAGCTCGTGGCCGAGGTCGGCGAGGAGGCGTCTCCTTCTTTCCTCCTCCTCCTCCAGCCGAGCGGCCATCCGGTTGAACGATCCGCTCACCGCAGCGAGCGGGCCGGGCTCGTTGATCGGGATCCGCACCCCCGTCTCGCCGTCCCCGAGCCGGCGGGTGGCGTCGATCAACTGGCCGACCGGAGCCCAGGTGCGGCCAAACCGGTTTCGTGCGAAGACCGCAACACCTACCAGGACAAGCACGGCGAGCCCGATGATGACGAACCGGCGTGGACCGTGGAAGGCCCCGAACATCCCCGAGACCAGGAATCCAAAAAGCGGCCCGAGGACCACGAGGAGGAGGATCAGGCCGATCACCCAGCGGAGGACGAAGCCACCCGGCGGTCCCCAGTTGTGCGGTCCCGACTGGTCGTGAACCCACGGTGGCCCGTGGCGGCGTGGATCAGGCATCACTGAACTTGTAGCCGACGCCGTATACGGTGAGGACGTAGACCGGGTGACGCGGGTCCGGCTCGATCTTCTTACGCAGGTTCTTGATGTGGGCGTCGATGGCTCGCTCGTACGACTCGAAGGACACCCCCCTTATCGAGTCGAGCAGTTGCCCCCTGGTGAAAACCCTTCCCGGGCTCGAGGCGAGGACCCGGAGCAACTCGAACTCTGACGTGGTCAGCTCGATGCGCCGGCCCTCGCGCTCCACGGTGCGGTGAGGAAGGCTGATCAGCAGACCGCCGGCCCGGATCGTCTCCGTGGCCACCACACCTCGTGTCCGGCGTAGGACCGCCTTGACCCTCGCCACCAGCTCGCGCGGGCTGAACGGCTTGACTACGTAGTCGTCGGCCCCTAGCTCGAGGCCGACGATGCGGTCCGTCTCCTCACTGCGAGCGGTGAGCATGATGATCGGTATTGCCGAGCCGGCACCCCGGATCGCCCGGGTGACGTCGAATCCGTCGATGCCGGGGAGACCCAGGTCGAGCACCACCCGGTCGGGGCGCTCCGACCGGGCCGCCGCCACCGCCGCAGGCCCGGTCGAGGCCAAAGTCACATCGAAACCCGCCTCGCTCAGGTAGTCCTTCACGAGGCGGGCGATCTTCATCTCGTCGTCGACGACGAGGATCTTCGGCATGGCCCCCATTGTCGCGACCGCCGTGACTCAGGTGCCCTGATCGGGCCCGGGCCTTTCGGGAGGGGTCCCACCATGGGCCTTGTCATGCCACTCGGCGAGATGCTGGTCGATCGGAGAGTGCTCACCCTCGTGCCATCCCCGGCCCCAATAGGGACCGGGGCCCCAACGGCGTGGGGCGAAGAAGAGACGGGAGATGAGGCCGATGATGAGAATGACGAACAGGATCTTGAAGAAGAGCCCGAAGAACCCGAACCCGACACCCCAACCCGGTCCCCACCAGTGGCCGATCCCACGTGCCGTGTCGGTCACCACCTCGGTCCCGGTTTCGACCAGTCCTTGCTGGTAGCCCATCTGGAAGAGGCCGAAGCCGATCGCGCCCAGTGCCCCCACGACGAGCAGGGTGATCAGGATCGTTCCGATCACGTTCCGTTTCATGTCTCTCACTCCTTTCGATCGAGACGGTGAAAGGATCGGTCCCGAATGTGGAGACGATGTGAATAGGGGATGGAGGTCTGATGGTGGGATTCTTCGAGGGTTGGTCGGAGCAGGGGAGGGCGGCACGGTCTTTCTCACGGCCGGCGGCCTCTTTCCGCTATGAGGTCGGCGTCCATTCCCCGCAGGCGAGCGAGTTGAAGGCGACATCGGTCGGGTCGATCTCGACGATGGCCTGTCCCTCAGGCAGGTCGTTGGCTATGACGTCGTCAACGGTGCCCGACAGACCGGACAACCGCTCCCAATAGCAACTGTCGCCGCCGGGCGCTTCGTAGGTCCCTGGCTCGATGTGCGTGTCGAGGGCCCATTTTCCCTCGGGGATGGTGGTCAGCAGCGGGTCGCGCTCGGTCAGGTCGTACCAGGAGTCGCAGTCGGTCCCGAAGGCGGTGTCCTCTGCCATGATCTCGACCACGTCGTGGCCGGCGACGTTTCCGTTGGCGATGATGTCGTCGATCTCGCCGGAGAGGCCGGAGAGACGCTCCCAGTAGCAGCCGAAGGGCCCCTCGACGATCCCCGTCTCGTATACCCCGGGTTGGACGTCTTCGCCCACCATGTGGGTGCCGGCTCCGAACGCCGGGTCGGGCAGGGGAGAGGTGGTCGTCGAAGCGGCCGTGGTCGTCGTGGCGAGTGCCGTGGTCGTCGTGGCCGACGCCGTCGTCGTGGTGGGGGCTGGAGTGGTAGTGGTGGTGGCCGGGAGGAGCGTGGTCGTGGCACCGGGAGCCGTGGTGGTCGAGCCCCCGAGTGTCGTGGTCGTGGTGCTGGTGGTGGCTACCTCGCCGTCGTCTCCACAAAAGGCCACCAGGAGAATGATGAGCAGGGCGGCCACCGCTGCCAGGACCCACCACAGCCGCGACGAGGTGCCCTCGGGCTCGGTGACGACCTCGCCTTCACCCTCCGCAACCGGCTCAGGCTCGGGGACCGTGTCCATGATCATGGTGGCATCCTGGGCCGCCGCGGATGCCGCCGTGGCGGCGGCGATCTTCTCGGCTGTGGTCTGTGGCGGCAGCATCGCCGCCCTGAAGGCATCAGGGTCGCGGGGACGGAAGAAGAGCGGCTCGTCGGCACCCTCGATCAGGAATACGTCGTTGGCTCCGGTGTCCGTGACGGTAGGAGAGCCGACACGCGCCACCTCGGTCTCGTTGACCAGGATGGCCACCTCGTCGTCGATCCTGATGAGGGTGGCCTCGGCCCATGGGGCGCCCGATGCCTCGCCACCGGCCTGGACGTGTCCGACGAATTCTCTGGCGGGGGTGGTCATCGCCGCAAACTACCCCAGGGCCAGGGTCGGGTGTGATCAGGCGAAATCGAAGGCGACCGCGACCGCGTAGGCGTAGATGGCGAGCACCAGCATCAACATGCCGTAGCCCCTCATGCCTCGATTCCCGAAATCGTCGGAGATCTTGGAGCCGGACAGGCCAACGGCCGCCAGGAACAGCACGCTCCCAATCCACTCAGGCATCACGCCTCCTTGCCCCTCTGAAACCGCCGCCCTGAAACATAGCAACCGGCACGCGATGTCGCGACGCGTCATGCGGGAGAAGTGGATCCCGTGTCTCCCAATTTCGGGACGGACGTACCATTCCCCCACTTGTGAGAGACACCGAGCCTGAGCGTCTCGGGGGACCGCTGCCCATTCTCGATTCGGCAACACCGGTGCCGGTGCCTGCCCCCACGCGCCCCGAGCGCCGGTCGCTGCAGTGGCTCTGGGGCTTGGGCGTGGTCGTGCTCATGCTTGTGACGCTCGCCGCAATCCGTGGTGACGCCCCGCGGACGGCCGAGGTGGCGGCGGGCACCATCCACCCATTGCCCGAGTCCGAGGAGACCGCCCTCCCACCCGATGTCAGGGCCTATGTCGAGGTCGACCCTGCAGGCGAGGAGCTGTCAGTGTGTCGATGGGACTACTGCGTGGTTCACGACAGCATCGGGGAGGAACGGATAGAGGACTTCGTCTACGAGATCACACCGTCCGAGGCGCAGACCATCGCCGACGAAGTGGTCGAGGACTGGGGCGTTGGCCCAGTCTCGGTCACCTCCAGGGCCCTGGATGGCGACCTGGGAGGTCTGTACGACCCGAACACCGACTCCATCACCCTCGACGAGCCGCTGGTGGCATGGTCGCTCATCCATGAGCTGGCCCATCATCTCGTGCTGGAGCAATACCCGGCCGCGGTTGAAGGTCACGGTGACGAGTTCCTCGACACCTTGGGCGCGCTGGCGGGCGGGTCGTGACCGGTAACGTCCCGATTCCCGGTGGTGGCGCCACCACGGCAGGGAGGACCGCGACAAGGTCGAGGGTGGCCGCCTCCCGCCGGTGGTTCTATGGCTCGGTGGCGGTGTTGGCCCTGAGCGCCCTCGTCATCGCCTTCCTCGCCCTGGGCGAGCCGTGGAACCTGGCCCCGGGCATGACCGCCTCGTTCACCAAGTCCATAGTCGCCCTGTTGGTGACCCTGGTGCTCGTACTGCCGGCATTCGCAGTGTTCCGATACGAGAGGCAGAGCGCAGGCGGCAGATGGCACGAGCCGGCCTGGCGCCCCAGCCTGATCGGATGGGCCGGGCTGTTCGTCTCCCTCGCCTTCGCCATCGGATGGCACGGCTTGCGTCTCGCCTTCTATGTTGCCCGGGTCTGGACCGGAGAGCTGTGAAACGTCTCTTCGTCGCCGCGCTCGCCGGTCTTGCCCTGTTGCTGGCTGGTGCCGCCCTGGCCCAGACCCCCGAGCTCCCCGGCGACTGCGTCGTGGACGAGAACGCGGTGGTGCAGGTCTTGCTCCTGATCGACCAGTCCGGCTCTCTGGCCCGGACCGATCCCGACGACCAGCGGCTCACCGGAGCCCGGGCCGTCGTCCGTTCCTACGCCTCGTTGGCCGACCGGGTCGGTCAGGTGGAGATCCAGGTGGCCGGCTTCGGTCAGGACTACCGGCCTGGCGAGTGGATCGTGTTGGACCAGGACAGTCTGGGAACGGCACTGGAGCGGGTCGACGCGGTCGGGTCGGTGGAGGATCAGTTGCACACCGACTACGTCTACGCCATGGAAGGTGCGGCGGGTGCCTTCGCAGGGTCGGGCGCCACATGTCAGATCCTGTTCTGGTTCACCGACGGGGAGCACGATTTGGATGAGGACTACCTCGCCGACGGTCTGGAACGGAGCTACTTCCCCGAGCTCGTGATCCCGGCCAACGTGACCGAAGCCGAGGCGCTGATGCCGGGTCTGATCTGTGACGCCGGCGGCTACGCCGACCAGCTCGGGGCGGCCGGGGTCAGTGCCCAGATCATGCTGCTGGGCACCGAGAGCCAGCTCGACGAGGCCAGCCGCCGGGTCCTGCGGGGGATGGGGGGTGATCCCAGCCTCCAGTGTGGGCCGGGGAACGGCTCCTTCCAGTCGGTCGACGACGCCAGCCGGCTCCCCTACATCATGGCCTGCGCCTCCCAGGTCGGCGCCTATCAGTTGACCAATGCCGCACCCGACGCCAACGGCACCCTCGTGCTGAACGAGGGGGTGGTGGACGCCGGTCCTGCGCCGTACCAACTGGCAACCGAGATCCGGCTCATCGCCAGGGGGAGCGCGGGCAGTCCTCCGCAGCTGGCCGCCACGAGTCTGCCCGATCCGTCGACGACGAGCGACGCCGATTCTGGGATGAGCGTGGTGCTGGCCCACCCGGTGGGCGCTCCTTTCGCGGTGGAGATGTCCGGAGTTGCCGAGGCATGTGTTTGGGTGGCGGCCCAGGCTGCCACCCCGGTCGTCCAGAGCGCGTCGCCATCTGTGTATCAGGGCGAGCCGGCCGAGTTCCTGGTGGTTGCCGACGGGCCCCACGGCCGTCTCGAGGGTGAAGCGCTGAGTCGAATCGAGGTGAGCTCGGAGAACGGCCAGGTGAGTGCTCCCGACGGCAGCGGGTGGGCCATCGGAGTCCCCACCCTGCCCATCGCCGAGAGCTTCGACGTGGGAGTCGAGATGGTCTCGGGACCCGGCCTCACCCAGAGTGTCACCCAGACCTTCCCCCTCAACGAGCAGATCAATGCCCCGGCCATAGTCACCCAGCCCGGCCCGGTCAGCGGGGAGGGGCTCGGGCCCTTCGCCGTCGACCTCGAGGTCGATCCCAGGGACGGCGGAGAGCTCTGTCTGACCGAGGCCACCTCTGCCCTGACCGCCGCCAATGGGGAGGTCATCAACGCCACCGCCGGGTTCGCCGGTGGGGACTGCGTCCAGATGGAGGCGGGGCCGGTGCAGACGGTGACCATGGGCCTCACCCTCGACCGCTCCGGGTTCGCCCATCAGGTGATCGAGATCCCGACCCGCTCGGTCCCGGCAACGAGCCCGGACCGTGCCGAGGAAGGGCTGCTCGCCATCGACTTCCAAGTGACTCCCAGGGCCAATCCGGCACTGGTGGCGGTGATCGTCGTCGGATTGATGCTGCTGATGCTGGCCCTGCTCTGGGTCATCCTCTACGGGGTGAACCGGCTCATCGGCCGGATCCCCGACCCGCGCCGCAACCGGGTCAGATACGCCGAATTCGTCGCGGAGGTGTCACCCACCAAGTACGGCCAGCTGGAGATATCGCTGACCGAGGCTCCGGTCGACAGCCAATTCCGGCTGCCCCGCCGAACCCCGTCGCGTCTCGACGCCGGGAACCTCCGTATGCAGCGGGTGGTATCACCGGTCCCATGGGTTCCCCCGTACGCCCGCATCGGGATCGGAAGGGACATCATCGGGGCCCACCAGGGGCCGGGTCTCCCTGGTCGGACCCTCGTCACCGAAGGCTCCTATCGGGGACGGGCCCGGGATTCGCTTGGCCCGCTGGTGGTGTTGGGGGTCTCCCACACCCAGCTGGAGCGGTTGGCCGAGGGAACCAGTCAGAAGGCACCTGGCGTTCTGCTCTTAGACATCCGCACTGCCCGTGGCGCCGATGCCAGCCGCGTCGCCGCCGAAATCATCAACGACTCGCTCGGTCTGATCGCGGCCGAGTTCACGGCCAGCAACATGGTCGCCGACATGGAAAGGACTGGGGAAGCATGAGATCTTTTCTGGTGATTGGCCTCGGTGGGTCCGGGGGGAAGACGATCCGCTACCTCAAGCAGTCCCTCGGTGAGTGGCTCGGCGAGATCGGCTGGCCCTCCGGCCTGCCCCAGGGCTGGCAGTTCCTTCACATCGACACTCCCTCGACCCAGGAGGCGCCGCTTCTCCCTGGCCGCCCCGAGCTCCTCCCGCCGATCGAGTACATGTCGCTGCATCGAGACGGAGTGCCTTTCGGGACAGTGGTAGAGAGGCTCACCAGGAAGCAGACCAACTTCGACGGCTGGTGGGTCGACCCCGATTTCATGAACGTCCCCATCGCCCACGGCGCCGGCCAGTACCGGGCCATCGGGAGGGTCTTGGGGCTTGATCAGCAAGAGCGGATCCATACCGCCATCCAGGGCAAGATCACCGCCCTTCGCACCGCCGATGCACTCGGTGAGCTGCAGCGGCTCCGCGCCACTGCCGACGAGGAGGGGTCGGGGACCTACGAGGAGCGGGGCGAGCCGGTGCTGATGATCGTCTCCTCCCTTGCCGGTGGAACCGGGGCGGGTCTCTTCCTCGACATCGCCGACATGCTCCGGGCCGAGGGCGAGCAGTGGCTCGACAACTCCTTCGGCATCCTCTACGCAGCCGACGTCTTCCAGAGCCTCGCCGCCGGGGCCAGGGCCGGGGTCCATCCCAACTCGGCGGCCGCCCTCGCCGAGCTCCTCGGCGGGGTCTACGCCGGTGGTCGCGTCTCTGTGGCCGGCGAGGAGCGTGAGATCTCTCGCAGTGGCCCGGCGTTCTCCTTCCTGGTCGGCCATGCCAACACGAGCGGTGTCGTGTTCGGCGACCAAACGGATGTCTATCGGGTGATGGGCCGCTGTCTCTCCGCGGTCATGACCGATCCCCAGGTCCAGGACGACTTCGTGGTCTACACCGCGGCGAACTGGCAGAGCAGCGCCGGTACCTACGGGGACCGGGGCGGCCCGATGCACATGTTGATGGAGCCGCCCTATGTCGGGACGCTCCAGGGCCTCGGTTACGCCGAGGTCGACCTCGGAGTCGACCGCTTCAAGCAGTATTCCGAGAGGCGCATCGTCCGTGACGCGGTCGACACACTGGTCAACGGTCATCGTCTCGCCACCGAGGGGCTAGACCGCTACGAGGGGCTCACCCCGGATGTGATCGCCCAGGAGCTGGCCGCCGATCGGCTCACCGGGTTCCTCAAGAACGTCGAGATCACCGAGCGTGGCCAGAATCAGGTGGTCGATGCGATTGCCCTGCCGCTGCGAGAGCGGCAGGTGATCACCGGTGGCCTGGCCGAGAAGGTATATCAGGGCGCCGTGGAGAACGTCGGGGCCAAGGGCCGGATTGATGAATGGCTCACCGCCATCGTCGAGGAGGCCGAGCTGCTCGCCCCGGGCGAGAACGAACGGTATGACACCAGGCTCCGGGAACGGGCCCGGGTGTGGACCAAGGAGGTGAGCGGGCGGCTGCTCCGTGAGACGGGGTCCATCGCCTCGGGTTACGGGCTCCCCGTCGTCAACGAGCTGCTCGAGCTGGTGAGGTCCGAGATCCGGGCCGCCTGTGACGACCTGGAGAACGAGAGGATCGAATTCGAGAGCTTCTCCTCACATGTGCGCTCCAACGTCCAGTCCGCCTTCGGAGAGTTGAGCGGGCAGCTCGGCTCCGAGCACGAGGCGGTGCGGATGGCCGCGGCTCAGGCCGTCGACACCCTCGTCTTCCAGCGTATGGAGGAGAAGTCCCGCTTCATCGCCCGCGCCCTCCTCCTCGATTTCGACGAGTCGGTGGTGATGCCACTGATGGAGGCGGTCAGGCTCGCCCTGGGCGATCTGCAGCGAAAGCTCGACCCGGCAGATGTCGAGGCCGCACCTGTCGACGGTTGGCCCCGGCACAACCCGAAACGTGACCAGGCCGTCTCCGACGACCTGATCCCGGGCAAGACGGTGGCGATGGTCATCGACCCGAAGAGCTTCCCTTCCCTGTTCGACGAACTGCTCACCTCCACCCTCGGCGTCGACTACGGGGCCCCGGCCGAGCGTTGGCGGACAGTTCGCCACGCCGTGGTCACCGGTAACTACCTGGAGGAGTCCCAGCCCACCGATCGACGGTTGGGGGCTCAGGTTCGGGACATGTTCGAGGTGGTAGACCAGTGGCAGCCGAGCGAGGCGATCCTCCTCGGCGGCGAGCCCGACCGGCCGGCCCGATACCGTCTCCATCTCGAGCGGGACGAGCTCGTCCTGCGGGCCAGGGCTTGGCTGACCCGAGAGGGGACCGACTTCGACGACTTCCTCTCCCAGGGCCTGCGCTCCTATCTCCAGGAGCCCGATCGGAAGGTGCCCGCCGCCGTCGTGCGCGACCGGGAGCGGTCATTCCAGTCGGCGTTGGAGGCGGCTTTCGAGGCGGCCGAGCCGCTGGTCCACGTCGACCCGGTCCTGTTGAGCGAGGTCCACGATCGGGTGCTGACCACCCATGCCGTGCCGGGAGAGATCCCGCTCAAGAACCACCGCCTCGAGAGGTGGGTGACCCAGTTCCTCGACTCCAAGCTGGCCGACCGAAGCGACGGCATCCACGACAACGTCACCCAGAGCGACCGGGTGAAGCGCATCTCCATCTACAGCATGTTGGAGGGGGCCCTCCACCCGGCGGTGTTCCGGTCGCTGATCGACCCGATCGCCGACGGCTACGCCGCGGCCTCACGGGCGACCCGTCTCCGCGACTTCTGGAAGTGGCGCCGGAGTCGGCCGCTGGCCCGGGCCATCCCCTTGCCCATGCCGATGGTGAGGGCGCTGGTCCGGGGCTGGTTCATCGCCCGCTTCCTCGGCCTGCTCACGGTCGTTCAGGAGAACGGGTCGACGCTGGTCAGGGTGGAGAAGGGACGTGGTGGCCCGGTTATCGAGTCGCCCCCTCTGGTCACGACTCCGGGGGAGAACCGTCCCCGCCAGCTCGGTGCATTCCTCGAGACCCTGGCCCTGGCCATTCCCTTCGCAGCCAACGCCGGAAGACCCGACGAGATGCTTGGAATCTTCCACACCCTCATCGAGCTGGGGAGAAACCCGGGCACCGTCGGCGCCGAGATGGGGGAATACCGTGAGTTGAGCCCGGTGCTGGAGGAGTGGGTCTCTTCGGGCACCGCGTATGGGCTGGAGGCCGGGGTGGCTCAGATCGAGTTCGAGGAGGCGGGCAAGAGGGCGACCGCCCTGGCCGAGCTCGTGGCCAAACTCGACGAGGACTACGCCCGTCACGCCGAAGAGGAGCGTCGTGAGGGCAGGATCGGCCCGGAGAACTCCTGGCTTGGCGCCACCGATCTGATCCATGAGGAGCTGCACCGGATGGCAGTCGCCCTCCAGGTCCGCGCCTCGCAGACGACACCCGAGTTCTAATGGCCCCGTCGGTCTCCACGGTGCTGGTCGGGGATCGATCCGGCCCGGCCTGGGCCGCGGCCACGATCCTCGGCGCCATGGTGGAGCAAGGTCTGATCAGGCCGTTCTGGTTCGTCGACTCCAGGGGGGCCAGAGCCAATCCTTGGCCCGGAGTCCTCTTCGACCGAGCCGGGGAGACCGAAGTCCCGCTGTTCGCCTCGATCGGTGACCACTCGGCCGACGAGATTCGGGTCGCCGTAATCGCGACGCCGGTCGACGTCGTGGCCTCCGACCAGGTGGCCCGGATCGGGGACGTCGTCCACGAGCGGCTCACTGCACTGGCCCCGAACAAGTCGTCGGTCCGGATCGTGCGTCTTTGGTTCCCCGACTGGGAGTCGTTGGAAGCTCCGGAGGTCTCGTACTTCTCCACGTATGTCGACGCCAACCTGGTCGTCGTTCCCGAAGACCGCAGGTCGGACCTGCACTTCGCCGCTCCCATCTCACCCGAGACACCCGCCTTCGCCGGGCACATCGCCGCCGAGACCGCGGTGACCCTTGGCATGTTTCGAGGGATGGAGGGAAGCGCAATCGACGGTCTCACCCCCGGCGTGATCTTCGGTGACAATCCCAAGGTCCGGCTCAGCCGCTCGTACGTCCGGGTGGGCCGGAGCCCCGCCCTGCCGCTGCAGGAGATCGTCGATCACGAGGGCCGTCTCCCCGTTCCTCCGGGCACCATCGAGGCCCCTTCCCCATCGGCGGCGGTCTCCGACCTGGCAGTCCGCTCGGCGCCTCTCTTCGACCGGCTTGCCTTCGAAGTGAAGGATCCCGAGCCCCCACCCCGACACCAGCTCGGCCCGCTACGTGCTCTGGTCCTCGTATTGAAGGAGATGGGCCGGTTCATCATCTCGCTGCCCCGTCGCGCCGTCGAAGGTCTCTTCGAGGACTTCTCCGAGCTGGCCGGGCGCACCATGCAGGACCTGGTCGGTGATTCGTCGGTGGTCGAGGTGGTGTGGAGGGGGAAGATCCAGCCTTCGGCCGACGAGGAGGACTTCGACGCCCTCATCGCCGATCTGAAGCATCAGGCAGAGCGCCGACTGGATCTACAGGGCGGCCCTTCGATCGACCAGGCGGTGTGGCGTGACATGCGCAGCCTGGTCCTGTCGACCGCAGATGGGAGCGAGCCCCCGCCCGGGGTGGACCCGATCGAGGTGCACGGCCAACGGGCCGTGGTCAACGATGCCGCCTATCTCGCTCCGAGGCCGGAGGACACCCTGGTGGGGACGGCCAAAGACATACTCGACGAGTCGGAGTCGGGCTCACCTGTCACCCTGCTGGGCAAGCTCGGGTCGAGGATCGAGAGCATCGCCATGTCGAACCGGACGGCAGTGGCCAGACTGCTCGAGACCCTGGATACCCAGATGGCGAGCCTGGCCAACTACCGCCCTCCCGGATATGCCTTCTGGCACATCGCCGGGGCGGTCCTCTTCGCCGCTCTGGTGGTCAGCCTCCTGCTCCTCACCGGTGCAGTCCGGGGCTGGGGCATCACCGAGCTCGACACCTGGACACGCAACATCTTGTTCGGCGCCCTCACCCTGGCCTGTGTCAGCATCCTGATCCTGCTTCGCTCCTACGGAACCCAGGCGCTTAGGGAAGGTGCGACGGCACGGGGCGAGCGATTGTCACCGATCAAGACCGGGCCCACCTGGTTGGGGATCCTGCTCGGTGGGCTGGCCGGGGCGCTGTTCGCCGGGCTGGCCATCACCTTCCTCGGCTATCCGGCGACCGAGCCCGCCACATACGCCGCGGTGCTGGGCGGGATAGTGACCGGGGCCGGGATCGGCCAGGCCTACTCCCTGGCCGCTTATCAGGAGCATCTCCCCGCTCTGGGTCGGATGTCACGTCTCACCATCCTCACCGTCCTCAGCTACGTGTCGGTGCTGGTCACCGGGGCCATTGCCCAACCCGAAGGGTGGTACGCCACCGCCCCCGGATCCGAGTTGAGGGAGCTGTTGTGGCCGATCTGTGGAACGATCGGGTTCTGGCTCCTCTTCGTGCTGGTCGCCGTGTCCTGGCGGCGGGTGCAGGAGCGTCTCGCCCTCCGCTGGTACGGGCAGTCGATCCGGCAGCTGGCAGAACAGGTGGACGCCGCCTTCACCGCCGATCGGGTGGCCGATGCCGCCCGGGAGCAATTCCTCGGCTTGTCGGCGGTGTTGTCCCGGCTCATCTGGTATCCCTTTGGCAAGGGGGGTGCAGTCCCCGACACAGGTGTCGACCTGGTCGAGTTCGGTGTGAGCAAGGCGTCGGTGTGTCAGTTCGGCCTCTCGCCCCGAGGCGAGAAGCTGTTCGAGACCCGCGCCGTGCGTCTCGCCTCGGAGCGGGGTTGGCTCACCTCACAGTACGAAGGCTCCGTCCAGACCTTCCGCACCGAGCAGGCGGTGCTGATCGGTTCCGACGACCCGACCGAGGTGATCCGGCCCGATCAGGACCCGAGATCGGTGGCTCAATTCGAGGCGGAGGCGAGGCCGGAGAAGGGCGACAGGTGGCGCTGGGCGGATCTGTTCTTCGACGGGGTCTACGACCCGGCGTTCCTCTACTCACTCGAGACCCACGGCGAGAAGGAGGTCTTCGGCCCCATCCTGGCCGACCCGGGCAACTTCCAGCCGATCGGTGGTGAGAGCGGCGGGCGCTCCTTGCTCGAGTTCATGTCCGAGGTCACTCCCAATGGTGATTTCGGTGCCGATCCTCGCTACTTCGACCCCGAGCATCTGGCCACGGGTGCATTCGAGCGAACCTGGCACCAGCGGACATGGTGGCCTCGAGAAGAGCTCTTCGAGGGCGGTGCCGGCGACGGAGACGGCTCGATCGAGCCGGTCGGGTCGCTGGCCCGGGGCGCGGTCTGGGTCGCCGCTCGCTCCGACACCACCGAAGACCTCGAGCCCGCCGCCATCTTCGGGAGTGGCGTGAGGACGGAGTCGACGGCAGGGGAGCGAGAAGGACCCGAGTTCTGAGGCATCCCATGAGGATTGGCGCGGCCAGAAACTCGAAAGATCCGCATGGGCGGTCAGATGGCGATGACCAGCTTGCCCCGGACATGGCCGGTGCTCAGATAGGTCATCGCCTCCGGGACCCGGCTGAGCGGATAGGTCTTCTCCACCACCGGCTTTAGCTTCCCGGCCTCGATCATTCCCCTGAGGGTATCGAGGTCGTCGGCGCCCTCCTTCGAGATGAAGAACGTCGCCTTCTGGCTGGAGGGGAGCGAGGCCAGCGCGGTCCCGAAGAGGTGGCCGATCGGGCCGAACATCCTGCTCGTTTTCGGTCCACCGATGATCACGACGGTGGCATCCCGGCGGAGGACACGTTTCAGCTCCGACCAGGGCCGGCTCCCGGCGATGTCGAGTACCAGGTCATAACGGCCGCTGTCCCGGGTGAAGTCCTGGCTGGTGTAGTCGATGACCCGATCCGCCCCCAGCGAGCGGATCAGATCCACGTTCCTGGTGCTGCACACTGCGGTCACCTCGGTGTCGAATGTCTTGGCGATCTGCACTGCGAAGGTCCCCACACCGCCGGCTGCCCCGTTGATCAGGACTTGCTGCCCGGCCTGTGCTCCACCTTTGTCCCGCAGACCTTGGAGGGCCGTGAGCCCGGCGACCGGCACCGCCGCCGCTTCCTCGAACGAGAGGTTGGCCGGCTTGGCGGCTAGCGCCCCTTCTTGGGCGACTAGGGCGAGCTCGGCGAACGACCCCTTGCCGGTTCCGTACACCTCGTCTCCGGGCTTGAACCTGGTGACATCCTTGCCGACGGCATCGACCACGCCGGCCAAATCGGCGCCGAGCCTGGCCCCGTCGGGCTTTCTCAGACCGAACCCGGGCCGGACGACCAGCGGGGTCCCGGTGAAGGCGTACCAGTCGAGCGGGTTGGCCGAGGCTGCCCGCACCCGAACCAGGATGTCGGTTTGGCCCGCCGCGGGGTCTGCGACCTCCCGCAGCTGGAGGACATCCGGTGGGCCGTAGGAGTCGTAGACGATCGCCCTCATCGCGGTGTCAGCCGTGGAGCGCCCGGATGGCCCGGTTGGCGTGGCTGACCCGGCCCGCAAGCGTTCTCGCCACGAAGGCGTGGAAGTCGGCGGCAGCCGCCGGGTCCTGACGGCACAGCTCGTCGAATGCCTCGGGGGTCAGATGCAGCACATCACACGCTGTGTCCGTGATGGCGGTGGCGGTGCACGGCTCGTCGCGGTAGAGGCTGATCTCGCCCAGAACCGTCCCTTCGAGCAGGGTCCGGAGCCGAACCTGCTCTCCGTCGGGCCCCTCCAAGACGACCGTGACCCGTCCCGATCTGATGATGTAGATGCCGGGGGTGGGATCGCCCTGCTGCATGAGAAGTGTGCCGGCGGGGATCTTGCGTGGCGTCAGGTAGGGGGAGAGCTCGCTGGCCAGGCCTGGGGGCAGCGAGCGTGCCTCCCCGGGCCGTGGCCCGGCCTCGGCGAGGATCCGATCTTCGCACCAGGCCATGCCGTGATCGAGGTCGGGCTCATACCTGAGCACGTCGACGTAGTCGCCGAGAAGCTCGGAGAACTGACCATGTTGCGGGGGGCTCATCCCGGTGAAGACGAGCTCCGCGCCATGATCCCGGGCCAGCATCACCACCCTCTCCAACAACATCACGGCGGAGGAGTCGACCCCGGTCACCATCCGAAAGTCGAGGATTACGAAGCGCACCGATCCGGCCCTTTCGAGGTGGGTGCGAATGTGGCGGACGATCCGGCTGGCCGTCCCGAAGAAGATGAAGCCCTGTAGCTCCAGGATCAAAACCGATTCGCCCGCCTCCTGGAGATATTCGGCATCGTGAGCCGGCCGTTCGATGTTGCTCTGGTGCTCCCTCGCCGTCAGGGAGTGCTTCACCACGTCGATCCGGCTGTAACGGACGACGAAGAGGATGATGGCGGCGATCAGGCCAACCCCGACACCGGGGAGGAATCCGACGGTGGCGATGATCAGGACGATCGCCCACATCAGGGCATAGTCGAGCGGCGTCATCCGCCGGCGGGAGGCCCACAACCACTCCACCATGAAGTCGATACCGACGAAGAGCAACAGCCCGCCAACGATGAACTGGGGTAGCAGCTCCAACCAGGAGCCACCGACCACGAGCAAGGCGAGGATGGCCACGCCGCCCACGACGGCCGGGCCTCGTCGTTTGCCGATGATGCGCTGGGTGATCACTGTGTCGGCGAGATAGAGGTATCCGGGCGCGCTGCCCACCGCACCCGAGGCGATGTTGGCCCAACCGGTGGCCCGGAGCTCGGCGTTCATGTCGACGTCTGTCTTGGTCTCGACCTCGACCGCGCTGATGTAGAGGAGGAGCGATATGGGGACGATGAGCAGGATGGCGGCCAGCGTTGCCGTCTCGCCGCCAATAGCTCCCCAGTTGGCCCCGACCAGGGCGTCGGTGACCGGTGGCGGCCATAGCCCACCTTCGGGGAAGGGACCCAGCAACCAGCCTCTGGCCAGGGATGCTCGCCGGTCGATACCGGCGATGGCGGTCACGGCATGGAAGCCGATGATCCCGCCGGCCAGGAACACCAGATAGCTCCACGACGGCCAGTGACGTCGCGAGGCGACGAAGAACAGCGCGGCCAGTGTGAGCCCGGGCCAGA
>JBMDXS010000127.1:0-20600 GCA_048595045.1 Acidimicrobiia bacterium | reverse complement strand
GACGACACCCTGGTCACCGCCACCTGTCTCGGCGACGTCCGGGCCTATTCCCTGGCCGACCCCCGGTCCCCGGCCCGTTTGTGGTCGCTCAGCCTGGGTGAGTCCTGTCTCGAAGCGACTCCGGTGGTGTGGAAGGGCTCGATCTATCTCGGTTCCCGAGACGGGTTCATGCGCGCCTTGCGATAGCGGGCCAGTCGGGCACCATCCAGATGAGACGGGGCGGTGAACGCGCGGCGGCTAGATCTACTGTCAACACGACTGCGTTTTAGAGTGAGCAGATATGGACCCCGACAGTCTCGATGCCGATTTGGAGCCCATTGGCTCACTGAGCGACCCGACCCGGCGCCGGCTGTATGTGTTCGTCACCCGCTCGACCTCACCGGTCAGCCGCGACGAGGCGGCCGATGCGGTCGGCGTTCCTCGACAGACCGCGGCGTATCACCTGGATCGGCTGGCAGCACAGGGCCTCGTCGAGATCGAGTTCTCCAGACGAACCGGCCGGACCGGGCCAGGGGCCGGGAGGCCGGCGAAGTTGTATCGGCGATCGCAGCGAGACCATGAGGTCAGCTTGCCCCCCCGTCGCTATGGTCTCGCCGCCCGGATCCTTCTCGCCGCGGTCTCCGCGGGCTCGGTGCGGCGACGTGATCTGGTCCGGGCGGCGCGCAACGTCGGGGTCGAGATCGGTGCAGGCGGCCTGGAGCGGGCACTCGACGACACCGGGTACGACCCCGTGCTCGAGGAAGGGGAGATTCGCTTCCGCAACTGCCCCTTTCACGCCCTCAAGGAAGACGACCAACCTACGGTCTGCAATCTCAATCTGGGTTTGGTGGAAGGAATCCTCAGGGGTGCTTCTGACGACCGAACCGCCGTCTTGGAGCCTTCCGACGACTACTGCTGTGTGAGGATTCGCCACTGATCGAGCGCCGTTTGGCCACCGCTCGCCAGTGGGTAAGGACAGCGAGGCATCCGCCCCGCCTCCCAGGGCTCGATGCCAGTTTGAGCGGGGCCCAACCGCTTTGGGGGTGGTTGGGCCTCCCTCTCTAGCCGGCGGCGAGCCGCGCCGCGATCGAAAGGTCCTCGATCAGTGCGGCTCGCAGCCGATCACGTTCCTCCGGGTCCGATGCACGCAACACTGCCGAGGGGTGGACCGTGGCTACGACGGTTCGCCCTCCCCAATCGATCGCCTGGCCACGTTGTTTCGTCACACGGAACGAACGTCCCAGCAGAGCCTGCGAGGCGATGGCGCCGAGGCAGACGATGACCAAGGGATCGACGATGGACAGCTCGGCTTCCAGCCAGGGAAGGCAGGCCCGGACGTGTCTCGTCGCCGGGGTCTTGTGGAGCCGGCGCTTGCCTCTGGGCTCCCATCGGAAGTGTTTGACGACATTGGTCAGGTAGACGTCATCCATGGGGATACCCGCCCCGGCCAGAGCTTCGTCGAGCACTGCCCCGGCCGGCCCGACGAAAGGCTCTCCTTCCCGATCCTCGACGTCGCCGGGTTGCTCGCCCACCAGCATCAGATGAGCGCGGGTTGATCCTGATCCAAACACGACCTGGGTCGCCTCGCGATAGAGCTCGCAGGCGGTGCAGCTCTCCGCAGCCAGATGCAGCTCGTCGAGGGATGCGCCGGTGTCGAGGAGCTCGATAGCAGGGCTCGGATCGGGGTCTTTAGCCATCTCGGTCAACTACCCGCCTCCGGGTGACCGGAAACTCCGGCCGGAGCACCCCCACGCACCCATGTCATGAATCGCGTGGCCTCCCAGGCATTGACCACGGATTTCGGGGACACACCAGCCCGCTGCATCGTCGCCACCGAGTTGGCGATGTTCCCCATCTCTCCCACCCGATGTGCGTCGGAATTGGCGGCCAGGAGCGCCCCCGCCGAAACCGCTGCAGCAGCGTGCGATGCGGAGAGATCCAGCCGGTCGCGGTGGCCGTTGACCTCGAGGGCGACGTCGTGCTCGATGGCCGCCGCGATCACCGCGTCGATGTCGACGTCCACTGCGGGTCGGGTCCCGATGCGACGGCCGGTGGGATGGGCGAGGACCCGAACCACCGGATGACTCAGGGAACGGATGATGCGCGCCGTCTGCTCGTCATGCCCCAGGTCGAAGAACGAGTGGAGCCCGGCAACGGCGAGGTCGAGCCGGCCCAGCGTCTCGTCGTCGATGTCGAGACCCCCGTCACGGGTGATGTTGAGCTCCGCACCGTGCAAGACGACCAGGCCGGGGAATCTCGGACGCACCTCGTCGATCGCCAGAGCCTGTGCCTCGAGGCCGGCCTCGTTCAGCCCGCCGAATCGGAGCCCCGAGGTGTGATCCGTGATGAGGACGTATTCGTAGCCGCCGTCGACCGCTTCGAGGAGGATCTCGTCCAGGCTCATCCGACCGTCAGGCGACAGGTCGCTGTGCAGGTGGAGGTCGCCGCGGACTTGTCCGAGACGGATGACACCGGCCGCCACTTCGTCCGGCAGTCCACGAGCCGGCGGCGGAATCCAGACCCTTCCACTCGCTGCGTAGATGTCCGACTCCGACGCCGTGACGCCTCCAGCGGCATCCAGGATCTGTCGTGCGTGGCCGGACGGGCCGGTGAGCAACAGCAGCCTGGGGGCAGCCTGCTCGGCGGAGACCAGATGTGCCCTGACCTCGACACCCTCGTGGGAGCGGAGGATGGCCTCCCCCGATTCGCCAAAGCCCAGGAACCGGGCCACGGCAGTGCTCTGGAGAAACTCCCGCCCGGCCGGCGGGTCCGTCACGGCAGCCACCAGATCCACCACCCCCACCCACTCCTCCATCGTCCGCACCTGCCCGGCCGGTTCCACCACCCCGCCAAGATGACGGTGCAGATGGCGTCCCAAGGTCTCGGCGAGCACCCAGGCCTGAAAGGCCGGAACCGAGCCCGGGCTGGGGGCGAGAGCGAGCGCCTTTCCCCATCGCTCTGCGGTGCCGGGCCCGACCCCTCGCAATGTCTCGACCCCGCCGCTCTCGATAGCCCCCCTGAGTTGCTCGGTCGTCTCCACGCCGAGCTCTCCCTTGAGGAGCCGGAGGATGGAGGGTGTCATCCGGGGCAAACGTCTCATGGTGGCGACGTCGGCCGGATACATCTCCTCCAGCCGAGCGAGGAGCACCAATGTGCCGGTCTCCTCGAACTCGGTGATGAGTCTCAGCACCCCGGCGCCGATGCCGGGGGTGCTGAGGATGGTCTCAGGTGGGTCGGAGAGATCGGGCGAGAGGTCGTCGAGAGACCACACCGCCCTGCGATATGCCTTGGCCCGGAAGGATCGACGTCGCTCGTCCGCTCTCACCAGGTCGGCCAGACGCCACAGGGCGGCACCGAGCTCCTGACGTGCCTCACTCATTGCGCGTCCCCGTTTCGCCCGGCACTAGTGGTGGTAAGCCGAAGAAGCTCACAGCCAAGGAGGGCAAGTCATGAGCAGGTTCTTGCGTATCGCCGGATTCGGCGCTGCCATCGCCGCCGCCGTATACCTCCTCGACCCCGACCGGGGCCGGTCGCGCCGGGCCAAGCTCGCCGACCAGGCGGGCGCCGCAGCGCGCAAGACCGGAGAGAAGATCGAGGCACAGGCGCGTCATCAGAAGGGCGTGATCCAGGGGATGGCACACGACCTCACCGAGCCGTTTCGTCCCGAGCCCGAGTTCGACGACGCCACGCTGCTCCAGAAGGTGCGAAGCGAGGCCTTGGGCAGATGGCAAGGTGGCAAGCACGACGTAGACATCACGGTCGCAGACGGGGTGGTCACTGTGAAGGGGACAACGACTCCGGACTTGGCGGCCGACCTGACTGCCCTGATCGAGTCGGTGCCCGGTGTGGTCTCGGTCGAGGACCAACTGTCCATTCCCCAGCGGAGCTAGACCCAGCGGCAACGAGCCGAGATGCGGGAGCATCCCGCTCCCGCATCGATCACAGGCCTTCGATCTCGGGCTTGATCTCTTCCTGCCAGAAATCGATGAACCCCTGGGTCGGGTCCCCGATCTGGTGGAGGTAGATGTGGTCGATCCCGAGCTTGGCCGCCTCCTCGATCGATTCGAGGATGGGGCCTGCGTCGGGGCCGCAGGGGATGGCCTTCTCCATGTCCGAGCGATCGACCATCTCCACTGCCTGTTCGAAGTGCTCCACGGTCCGCAGATCCTGGTTGAGCTGCCCGGTGAGAGCGGTGTTGGGCCAGATACGGAGAGCACGGTCGATCGCAGTGTCCCGATCGGGGTCCCAGCAGAGTGACAACTGGCTCCAGATCGGGCCCTCGCCGCCGTGTTCCCGATACTTGTCGATCGTCTCCGCAGGCATCCCGGTGACCCAAAGGCCATCGCCGACGCGTGCCGCCAGCTCGACGGCCGTGTCACCGAAAGCCGAAACGACGATCGGCGGCAAACGATCGGGAAGATCGAAGACCCGGGCGTCTTCCACGGTGTAATGCTTCCCCCGATGGGTGAAGCTGTCCCCTTCCCACATCCCGCGGATCACCTCGATCGCCTCTTCGAGCATCTCCAGGCGCACCTCGGCGGGTGGCCAGCGATCGGCGAGTATGTGCTCGTTGAGCGCCTCACCCGAGCCGACGCCCCAGGTGAAGCGGCCTTCGAGGAGACACGCCGCCGTCGCCGCAGCCTGGGCGTTGATTGCCGGATGCATCCTGATCATGGGGCACGTCACCCCGACGCCCACCTCGATCTCGGTCGTGGCCTGGGACAGGGCGCCGAGGACCGACCAGACGAACGGGCTGTGGCCCTGCTCCTCGATCCATGGGTGGTAATGATCGGATATCGACACGAAGTCGAATCCGGCCTCCTCGGCGGCCACCGCGATCTCGACCAGTTTGACCGGTGGGTGCTCTTCACTGGAGAGCGTCAGACCGTGCTCGACCATGGCCGATCACTTACCAGCCTCGCTCCGAAGGCAAACGATGTTCCGGTTTTCACGGGATGGTCCGATGGGTAAGTGCTGAGCTCTCATGTCCGTCTCTAATAGCTCTCAACTTGGTATGCACGCGCTCACCCTCCCCCAAGGCTCGGGACCGAATCGCCTGGGAATCGTCTCGACGTATCCACCCACCAGATGTGGCATCGCCCGATACACGTCGGCCCTGGTCAGGCATCTGGGCGAGGTAGCCCCGGATCTCTACGTCGATGTCGTTCGTATGATCGACGATGCCCCGCCGGTATCCGGTCTCGGCCAGGTGGGCATGGAATTCGACCCCGACAGCCCGGTGAGCGTCAGGGCCGCAGCACGACATTTGAACCGATGCGACCTGGTCGTCATCCAACACGAATACGGGATCTTCGGCGGCGACGATGGCGCATCGGTGCTCGATCTCGCCGATCAGCTGCAGACGCCGCTGGTCACGGTGGCGCATACGGTGGTGTCCAGCCCTTCGGACCGGCAGCGGCACATCCTCACCGAGCTCCACGAGCGATCCAACCTCGTGGTCTTGTCCGAGGCAGCGCGTTCCGCCCTGGCCGCGTCCTACGACATCCCCCGGAGCGAAGTGGTGGTCATACCCCACGGGTCCCTGTGGGCGGCGGCACCGGCCCGGAGTGGCCCGCGGCGGGAGTTGGTCACCTGGGGCCTCCTCGGCCCGGGGAAAGGCTTGGAGAGGTCGATAGAAGCCATGGCATTGCTCCGTGACATCGAGCCAAGACTCCGTTATCGCATCGTCGGGCGCACTCACCCGATGGTCGCTCGCCGATCCGGGTCTGCGTATCGGAGGAGGCTCGAGGAGCTCGTCGGGTCGCTGAAGCTCGACGACATGGTCGAGTTCGTCGACCGCTACCTGGATGACGACGACCTGTATCGGCTCGTCGCCTCATCTGACCTCGTGGTGGCCCCATATGAGTCTGTCGAACAGGTCACCTCGGGGGTGTTGGTGGACGCCGTGGCTGCCGGACGGCCGGTGGTCGCCACCCGATTCCCCCATGCGGTCGAGATGCTGGAAGGCGGGGCGGGTCTGGTCGTAGACCACGACGCATCGGCATTGGCCGCCGGCCTCCGAGCCCTCATCGAGGACGACCACGCCTTCTACCGCGCCATCGAGACTGCGGCCACCCGCTCATCCGAGATCTCCTGGAGGTCGGGCGCCCAGAGCTACGCCGATCTGGCCCGCAGTCTCATCCCAGCGGGCATGTCGATTCACAATTGATACCTGGAATTGTCCTCCGATGAGGCGACAATGTCCCGAGGGAGATGTTGGAACTGACGAGATCCGAGCTCCGGATCACACCCGATGCCGGGCGACTGGTCGCCAGGCCGTTCGTTCCCGGCGCTGTCAACTTCGGCGGTGACAACCGGCGTCTCGGGCTGATCGTGGAGCGGGTGCTCGCCCTGGCTCCGGAGGCACAGGATCGGTTGCTCGGGGAGGCACGAGCCCGCGCCACAGGTCGGTTCCGCGACATCGAATCTCTCTGGCTGCGACATTTCGATGTGGCGGCGCAACGGGTGCCCGGGCTCACCGACACGACGGCGGAGATGCGTCTCCTCATCGGCTCCTATCTCACCCTTGGCTATGCCTATGAGGCGGCCGCTCTCACCAATCCCTCCATGGTCCCCTTCGGGGAGAGACGCGAAGGAGCTCAGCCCTTTGTGATGAGCGCAAGGGCGATCGGCGAGGGGCACATCTCCTCGGTGGCGTTCTTGACCGGCTCGGTCGGGGCCACCGGCGAGATCGAATTCGACCCTCGCTCGCCGTTCGCCGACAACGGTCAGAGGCTGGAGCCCACCTACCGGCGACGATCGTTCACTCACAAGCTCGCCGAGCTCGGCTTCACCAATCAGGTTTCGAATCGGATCCTGAGCCAACTGCCCGATGAGTTCACCGTGGAAGAGCTCCGCGACGGGCTGGCGTCGGTCATGGACGCCGACCTGGATGAGATCCTCGTCTCGGACACGATCAGGATGATCCATTGGCTCTCCGACTCGAGCTACGAGGTGGTCTTCGACGAGAGCACCCCTATCTCGGAACGTTTGATATCCCCTGCCGCGCCGTCCGAGAGCGGCGGTATGGAGGACGCCAGGTTTGTCCGTTTCGTCGACGATGACGGCGCAGTCACCTACTACGCCACCTACACCGCTTACGACGGGGTGCGCATCCTGCCTCAGCTGATCGAGACCGAAGACTTTCGTCACTTTCGCATGAGCACGATGAGTGGGCCCACCGCCTACCACAAGGGGCTGGCCCTTTTCCCCAGGAAGGTCGACGGTGATTTCGCGGCAGTGTCACGGCACGACCAGGAGACCACGTTCGTGATGCGAAGTGACAACCTGCGTCACTGGGGCAACGCCGAAGCCGTCCTCGTCCCCGAGCAGGGCTGGGAGGCGATTCAGACTGGAAACTGCGGTTCCCCCCTGGAGACCGAGGCCGGCTGGCTCCTCATCACGCACGGTGTCGGGCCCATGCGGCGTTACGTCCTGGGGGCGGTCCTCCTCGATCTGGATGAGCCCACCAAGGTGGTGGGGAGACTCACGGCGCCACTGCTGGAGCCGGCGGATGACGAGTCGAGCGGTTACGTGCCCGATGTGGTCTACTCATGTGGTGGCATGATCGACGACGACCGGCTGATCCTGCCCTATGGCTTTGCCGACTATGGCATCCGGGTGGCGACCGTTCCCGTGGCCCAACTGCTGGACGCGATGGTCTGACTGAGCAGGCTCGAGTAGATCGCCGAGTAGAAACGGGCCATCACCCGATCGCTGAATCTCGTCTCGGCGGCATGTCGACTGCCCACTCGGGAGAGGTGGTCGATCTGGCGGACTGCTCGCACCGCCTCCTCGGTGGTGTCCACCAGCCGGCCGGTGACCCCGTCTTCGATGATCTCCGGCATCGCCCCCATTCGCCACGCGACCACAGGCGTCCCGGTGGCGAGGCTCTCGGCGACGACGAGACCGAACGGCTCCGGCCAACGGAGTGGCATCAGCAGTGCCATGGCTCCACCGAGCAGTGTCCAGAGCTCTCGCCGATCGAGCTCGCCCAGGTATTCGACACCGGATGGCGCCTTTCCGATGACCTCTTCGAAGAAGCCCCGATGTTGCTCCTCCACCGGGCCCGCGATGCGCAGGGGAAGGCCAGTGGCCAGAGCGACATCGATGGCGAGGTCCGGTCCCTTCTCCGGGGCCACTCGCCCCGCGTAAGCCAGATAACCGCCCTGACCATCACCGATGGGTATGTCATCGACCCGGATGCCGTTGGAGATGGTCGCGACGTAGTTCAGCTCGGGCAGGAGGGATCGCTCGACGTGGCTGATCGAGACGAACGGCATGTCGGCGTAACGGCGGAGCAGATCGTGGTGGGCCGGGTCCCAGGCGGACCCATGCAGGGTGGTCAGCATCGGAGAGGGCACCATTCGGCTGAACACCAGCGCATGCACGTGTAGATGGGAGTGAACGACGTCGAAGCCACCCTGCGCCACCGCGTCCATCGCGATCGCGAGGTGCTTCTCCTCTTCGAGACGGGGGTGACCCTGGCCATCCGTCAGGGGCAGATCGACGGTGCCCACGAGATTGGCCGTCGTCTCCGACCCCTTGGGGGCGAACAACGTCACGTCGTGGCCCAAGAGGACCAGCTGCTCGGTGAGGTCGTGAGTCACACGCTCCCAGGGCCCATAGGACGGGGGTGGGTAGGGATGGGTGATAGGGGCGATCATGGCAATACGTGGCTTCATGTCACGCTGCTCCCCAAGTGACTGCTAAGGGCGTCGATCGCCCCGAGAGCGGCGAGAGTCGACTCGGCTCCACGGTTCTGGTTGACCCCCTCCCGCTCCAGCCCGTCGAATCCGGCGCCGGTCTCGACGTCATACAGGACGGCCCCGACGTCGTTACGTCCCAAGATCCACATGGCGGCAGCGTCCAAGGCCAGCGTCCAACGCCGATCGCTGTCGATCGCAGTCGCGAGCAGACAGGCATCGGCCATGCCCCAGGCCTCGATCGGCTGCTGGTCGAACCCGGGCCCACGCCGATTCGGCTCCCGGCCGGCCACGGGGGTGAAGCTGAACCCTGAGCCTCCCTCCTCGACGTCGATCAGCCAGGCCAGGAAGCGCAGGCCGTCTTCGATCATGGTGTCATCGCCCAGGGCCAGTCCCGCGGCGACGAGGGCCTGCGGGATGCGAGCATTGTCGTAGGTGAGCCGCGGCTCTGGCCAGCCCCATCCATGTTCGGTCGTTCGGGGAAGCCTCGAGCCGGCCAGGCGGAGGAAATCCCTCACCCCGGGAATGCCCTGCTCGGTCTCCAGGGCCGCCGCCGCGCCCAGGATGGCATAGGCATTGGCGCGGGAGTGACGGCTGACGAGGTCGAGCCCCGCGATGAGCGCTCCACGGGCCTTGTCGGCGTAGGGGCCAAGGAGGGCGCAGCCGAGGCCCCAGACCGCCCGCCCATGGGCGTCATCCGATCCTCGGTCATCCGCCCATCGACCCCGCCGGGTCATCCTGTTGTGCCATCCCCCGGGCACTCGCCCCCTGACCACGAAGTCGAGATAGAGCCCGATATCCACCTCGGGGAAGCCACGAGAAAGCACCACCAGGGCCCGCGCGTTGTCGTCGGTGGTGTACCCGAGCCTGCGGCGAGGTCGGTCGAGGAGAGCGTGCTCATAGAGGCCGTGCGGCCCGGTAAGCGTGCGCGTGAGGTGGTCGGCTCGAACGGGTGGCAGCGATCGGCCCATCGTCATCGCCCCGCCTCTCTGGAGGCGCCGGCGAGGAGTCTGTTCACCGTTGACTCCGCCCGCCCGGTCCAAAGCCCTCTGCGGGACCGCTCCCACGCCTCCTGCAGGGCGCCACTGTGGAAGGCCTCCGGGACGATGGGATGCAGATAGGAGGAGCGGCAGACTGCGCGCGTATTGCCCAGCCGCTCCGCGGTGGCGTCGATGGCGTTCAGGAGCCGGGCCTCCTCGTCCAGGTCGTCGGGCCCGGTCATCAGATCCTCGGCCACTGCAGTACTCGCCCCCCAGGTTCGGAAGTCCTTGGCGGTGAAGGGCCCGGACATGACGCTGGCCAGATAGTCGTTGACATCGGTCGAGGTGATGGCGTTGACTCCCTCATCGGTCTCGTAGCTGAACAAGGTCTGACCGCCCAACTCCTGGCAACGGGCAATCAACCCGGACAGACGCCGATCCTGGAACACCACCTGGTGATCTGCTCCTCCCTTGCCGGCGAACTCGAGGTGGACGTGCAGACCATCGACAAGGACGTGATCACAGGTGAGGGTGGTGAGACCGTATGCATCGTTCTCGTCGGCGTACCTGCGATTGCCCACCCGAATCAGAGTCCGGTCCATGACTGCGACAGCCAGCGCAGTGACCTTTGACCTGGCAAGACCCGATTTCCTGAGCTCCGCGTCGATTCCCTTCCTCAAACGGGGCAGACGACGCCCGAAATCACCCATGCGGTCGAACTTGACCTCGTCGCGGACCTCTTCCCAGGTCGGGTGGTAGATGTACTGCTTGCGCCCGGCCTGGTCGTAGCCCGTCGCCAGGATATGCCCGGAACGGTCTGGTGAGATCCAGACCTGCTCCCAGGCCGGGGGGATCACCAGGGAGCCGATCCACTCCCTTCTGGTCCCATTGAGCGGTTTGCCTTCGGTATCGACATAGGAGAAACCCTTGCCGCGACGGACCCGACGAAATCCCGGGATCTCGTCGGTGACGTAGTTGAGCCCGGCTTCCTCGGCCATCGTCATGGAGTCGACGCTGGTCATTGATGCTGATGACCCACCCGGTCCCCTGACGGGACCGGGAGGGAAATTAGAAGATGTAGATCAGAAGGGCGATGATGAGCAATACCCCAACGATCGTCCAGATGATGCCGCTTCGTCCCACGTTTGACCTCCTTCAGTTGCGAGGCTAATTACCCGCCTCACCACGTGGCCAAACCCCCGGTGGGTTAGTCAGGGGATGAGGGTGGGTAACTGAGATAGCCATGTCTGCGGCTTCGTCCAGCACTTCGACCATCCCCGGTGAGCCGTCCAGATCCGGGAGGACCGTGGAGACCGTTATTCACTCGGTCGCCTTCTCACTGGTGGGGCTCGTCGTCCTTCTCGGCTCGATCGGGTTGCTGGGGGTGCGCACAGGGGTGGTGTCCGTCACCGAGGGCGGGTACAGGATGGATGTGAACCGGGCCATCGTCACCAGACCGGGCCTGGCCACGCCCCTTCTCATCGACATCATGACCGAGGACGGTTCCGCTCTTCCCGAGGAGGTCACACTCGAGCTCGATGCGGACTATCTGGCGATCTTCGATTTCAACGGTTTGCAGCCCACGCCCTCGTCGACGTTCAACGGTGACGGCTCGACGTGGTGGACCTTCGAGGTCCCGCCCGGGCAGACCAGCCTACGAGTCGACATGGATGCGCGTTTGGAGCCGGCCGTGCAATGGGCGAGGCGGGGCTCGGTCACTCTCCACTCCGATGGAGAGAGTGTCGCCACCGCCGAGTTCACGACCTGGGTCATGCCGTGAGGGGGTGGCGATGGAGATAGTCCTGCGTGCGACCGTGGTCTTCTGGTTTCTCTGGCTCGTGGTCAGGGGCACCGGCAAGAGGTCCCTCTCCGAGTTGACACCTCTCGACCTGCTGCTGGTGGTGGTCGTTGGTGACCTGGTCCAACAGGGTGTCACCCAGGAGGACATGTCCGTGACCGGTGCGGCGCTCGCCGTTTCTGTCTTCGTGGCGTGGACTTTGCTCGCCGATGCCCTGGAGCGAAGGTCGGTCCGGGCCAAACGGGTGCTTTCCGGGGAACCGGTGATCGTCCTTCATGAGGGCAAGCCGCTCGAGGAGCGACTGGAGCTGGAGCGAATCACCGTCGACGAATTGAAGGAGGCGGCTCGGCTCGAGGGCCATCGTGACCTGGGAGAGATCGAGTACGCCGTCCTGGAGACCGACGGCAAGTTCAGCTTCATCCCGGCGGGAGACAACTCCAAGGGCTGAGAGGCGCCCCGGTTGAGAGATTCCGGGCGTGGGTAAGTGTGCCGCCACCATGACGGACCAGCCGGTTGCCTCTGCCCGCGATCTCACCAAGCGTTTCGAAGAATCAGCCGGTGTGTTCGACGTCGACCTCGACTTGTCGGGGGGCGAGATAGTCGCTCTCATCGGGCCGAGTGGCTCCGGGAAGACGACCACCGTTCGTCTGTTGACAGGGCTGCTCGCCCCGGACTCCGGTTCGGTGAGTGTCTTCGGTCAGGATCCCCAGGCATTCACGGCGGCGACCAGGCGTCGCATGGGATACATGGCCCAGGAGTCGGTCTTCTTCCCCGACTTGACCCTCCGTGAGAATCTGAACTTCGCTGCATCTCTCTTCGGTGTGCCATTACGCCGACGCCAGCGAGTGGACGCGATCGTGGAGATGCTGGGCCTCGGGGAGGCAATCGATCGTCTTCTCCGCGATGTCTCCGGGGGTGAGAAGAGGAGGCTCTCTCTCGCTGCCGCCCTCATCCACGAGCCCGACCTCCTCTTTCTCGACGAGCCGACGGCAGGCATCGACCCCATCCTCCGCAGGAGGTTCTGGGAGCACTTCGAGGGGTTGGCCGATCAAAGCGCCGCCATGCTCGTCACCACCCAATATGTGGGCGAGGCGGCCTATTGCGACTACGTGGGGGTGCTGTCGGCGGGGCGTATTCTCGCATTCGAGACGCCGGAGGGGCTGAGGCGCCGTGCCTTTGGAGGCGAGCTGCTCGACGTGGTGCTGACGACGCCCCCGGCCCCTGGCGATCTGGACCGGCTCGCCCGTACCCCGGAGGTGGAGGCGATCAGATGGCTCGACGATCACAGCGTCCGTCTCGTCGTGGACGACGCCGGAGCCATGGCTGCGACCGTCATGGAGTGGGCTGGAGAGGTCGGGCTGGAGATCGACCGATCCGAGCCCTTTCTTCCCCCGTTCGACGACGTGTTCGTCGAGATCGTGTCCGCCGCTACCGCGCCCGAAGATGAATCCGACGAGCCGCTTGCCGTGGTCGGCTCGTGACGTCGCTCATCCGCAGCTTCGCATTCGTGCGCAAAGAGATCATGGCCGTGTGGCGCCAGCCCCGGCTGATGGCGACTCTGATCCTGGGCCCCTTCTTCATCCTCCTCCTGTTCGGTCTGGGTTATCGGGACACGCCTGAGCCGTTTCGAACCCTCGTGGTCGCCGACGAGTCGGCCACTCAGCTCGGCGCCGACCCGGCCCGGCTCGGTGAGGCGTTCGGTAGCGGGATCGAGTTGATCGGCGTGACCGAGGACCTGGATGGGGCGACGGCGAGCCTCATGGCAGGTGACGTGGACCTGGTGCTGGTTGCGCCCGAGGACGGGCTCGAGCCGCTGAGCAGGGGCGAGCAGGCGGTCTTCTCCATCATCCACAGGGAGATAGATCCCGTCCTCACCAGTAGCATCCAGCTCATCGGCCGCCTCTCGGTGGATCAGATCAACCAGGAAGTTCTGGCGGCAGCCGTGGAAAGGGCCCAGGGGGAGATCCGGGAGTCGGGTGGGCCATTGGCCGAGGCCCTGGAGGACGTGCCGGACGCGGATCCTGAGCTGTTGGTGAGCCCATTCACCGTCGAGACCAACTCCGTGGTTCAGCCACCGGAGTCACAGGCTGCCTACTACGCACCGGGCGTCTTGATCCTCCTCGTCCAGCATCTGGCCCTCACCTTCGCCGCCTTGTCACTGGTTCGGGAGCGTCAGCTGGGCATCACCGAGATATATCGGGTGTCCCCGTTGACCGTCAGGGAGGCGATGTCGGGCAAGTACCTATCGTTCTTGGTGCTCGGTCTGACACTGGCCGGCGCCCTCACCGTGACCATGCTCCTGTTGGGAGTGGAGATCCAGGGCCCGATCTGGTCCTTCGCTCTGACCATCGCTCTGGTCATAGTCGCCTCTTTGGGGCTCGGCTTTGCCTTGTCGGGATTGGCCCGTTCCGACAGCCAGGCGGTGCAGTTCTCGATGGTGGTGCTGCTCGTCTCGATCTTCTTCACCGGCTTCGTGCTGCCCCTCGACCAGCTCACCGTGCCCATCCGGTGGGTCTCCCTGCTCGTGCCGGGCACCTACGGCATCGCAGGCGCGCAGGACGTCGTCTTCCGTGGGGAGACCGCCAGCCCACTCGTCATGGGCGGGCTGGCGGTCTATGCGCTGGTGATGGCCTTTCTGGCCTGGCTGGCCCTGCGCCGGGACGTGTCTCCGGCTCGGCCCTGACCTCGGGGAGGTCAGGCCATCAACTGCTCGAGCTGGGAGCGCAGCGACTCCCATGCGGTGCGGACGTTCTCCTCGACATCGAGGTCGTCCAGACGCTGCTCGAAGTCCTCCAGACCGGATTCGATCTCCTCGCGGGCGATGGTGCCGTCCTCACGCATCGCGGCGATGCTGGCGGCGAGCTCCGCGTTCAGAGTGTCCCATGCGGAACTGAGCTCCTCGGCGGCCTCGGATTCCGAGATCGCATCGGAAAGTTGGTCCACCTCGGCCTGGAACTCCGCCATCGTCTCGGTCGCATCGGTCTGATCGGCGGTCCCCTCGGGGGCCGGGGCCGTGGTCCCGGATGTGGGCATGGTCTCCGTCCCGTCAGTCGAGCCCTCGCCACCGGCGTCGGCGCAAGCGGCGAGGACGAGGGCCGACCCCGCTATGAGCAGCCACAGTCTCTTTCTCATGATTCCTACCTTTGATCGGGGTGAGAGGGAGATATCTGTCATCCCTCGGGTATGGCTTACCCCTACCTCTCGGGCACCGAAACTCGCATGAACGCGCCGAAGCCAACTCGCATGAACGCGCCGAAGCCACCCTCTCGGGTGGCTTCGGTCTCTGGTCAGCTAGTCGGTCGCCTAGAAATCCGACTCGACGTAGTCCTCGTCGAGGCGACGGCGAATCTCCTCGGCAGTCTCGCCGGTCCGCTCCTTGATCCTGCCGACCATCTCCTCGTAGTTGCCCTCGGCGACATCGAGGTCGTCATCGGTCAAGTCACCCCATACCTGGCGAGCCTTGCCCTTGAGCTGTTCCCAACGGCCTTCCCACTTGGTCTGTGTGGGATCCTGCATGACGCTCTCCTTTCCTGGCGTTCTAGAAGACACCTGGTGCCTTCCCTCATGCTGAAGGTCCCTTACCACCCTCAGGCGATGCGAAACCCGCTTGGTTTCCTCCGATGGGATGGCGGGGAAGTGACCGGCATGTCAGGTCCTGTCCCAACTGTCGCGGTGGTCGAGTCATGCACGGGAGGCCTCGTGATGGGCCATATCGTTGCCACTCCCGGATCGGGAGACTGGTTCAAAGGGGGTGTGGTGGCCTACGACAAGCAGGTCAAGATCGACCTGCTCGGGCTCGAACCTGGCCCGGTGGTGACGGCTCCTGCCGCGGCACTGATGGCCAGCAATATCCGACGGTTGATCGGCGCCGACCTGGGTCTGGCCACCACCGGGGAGGTGGGCCCGGACCCAGAGGAGGATGTCCCGGTGGGGACTCTTTTCGTGGGTGTCGCCGATGGGCGGTCATCGAGGGCCCACCACATCGTGCTGTCTGGAAGCCCCGACCAGATTCGTGCATCGGCGACAGAGATCGCTCTCCTCCACCTGCGCCGACGCGCCGGGCTGGATGTGCGGCTCAAGGCCGTCTGAGCAACGGGTCCGTCTAGGCGTCCGGTGAGTCGATCGTCGGACGTATCGAGAAGCTGTCACGGACTCCAGTGAGCTCCAGCAAACGCAGCACCGGGCCTTCGCCCAAGAGCAACCGCAGAGATCCGCCCTGTTCCGCGATGCGGGCGTTCTGCGCGATGAGGACCCTGAGACCGGCCGAGTCCATGAACTCCGTCTTGCGGAGGTCGACGAAGACCTCCTGACGCTTGAACTTGCTCAAGGCCTTTTCCAGCCGCGGAGCAGAAGCCAGATCGACCTCTCCCTTGATGACGATCACGTCGTGGGAACCGATCCGACTCGTCTCCAGGCTGAACGGAGGTGTCAGCTCCAATTTCGGCCCTTCTCCATGCCGACGATCAGGTTTGGAGCAGGGAGCAGGGTGGTAATCACCCCGGCTGTGACCAGCCCCCCTGAATCCCGGTTGCGACAGGCCATCGCGCCGGATGATATAACGCGCTCATCGCCAACGGCCATACCGGGCTGCAGGATTTGGCTGTACAGCGGTGATGGTGAGGACGCCCCGGTCTTGCTCGATTCCGAGATAGAGAAGCCCGGCGAGCACGACGTCTTGTGGGTCGATCTCGATCTCGAACATATCGGAGAGATCGGCCCACTTTGGGAGAAGCTGGAGATAGAGGAGATCGTATCGCCCCTCGACCACATGGAGGAGCGCCCGAAGCTGGTGCACCACAACGGCATCCTCGAGTTGTGGGTGACAGCTCTCGGCGAGGGCCGCGGGCTCGATCCCCTGATGTTGCGTTGTGTGGTTGGCCGCAACTTCGTGGTGACGCTTCACGAGGGTGAGCTGGATCTCGTGGACGAGTTCAACAAGCCCTTCCACGGGGACACCCTTCTCGGCGAGCTGAGTGGCCCGGCGTTCCTATCTCTTGTCCTCGACTGGCAGATCTCGGGATACATGGGGGTCATCGATGAGCTGCAGGGCGAGATCGATCAGCTCGATGAGAGGTTGCTGACGACTCCCCCGGACGAGGCCGACCTGCTGCGTAGGCTTCAGGAGCTCCGAACCCGGGTGCGCAGTCTGCGCAACGCACTCAGCCCTCACCGAGAGGTACTCGGCCTCCTCAGTCATCCGAGATCGGACGCGGTGGTGGGGGCGGAGTCCGCCGACGACTACAAGCGTCTGGAGGATCGACTTCAGCAGGCCATCGATTCCGTCGACACGGCGCGGGAGATGATCGTGGGCAGCTTCGACATCTACATGACCAGGACGGCCCAGGCCACGAACGACATCATGAAACGGCTCACCCTCGTCTCCGTTCTCTTGTTGCCCGCGGGCGTGATCGCCGGCGTGATGGGGATGAACTTCAAGGTCCCCATCTTCGATTGGTCGTGGATGTTCTGGGTGATCATCGGGACCATGCTCGGGTTGGCCGGACTGACGCTTCTCGTCGCCAAGCTCCGCGACTGGCTCTGACGAACTGCCTCAGGCCGCCCTGAGACAGTCGAACATGATCCGCACCCTGGTCCCTGACGGGACGGTCCGGATTTGGAGCAGGTCCGACACCTGGTTGGCCAGCCAGATCCCACGGCCCCGTTCCTGATCGGCGGGGGGCCGTCGTCGGCCAACGAGGTCGTCACGGATGTATCCGCGGTCCCTCACCTCGCAAATCATGTGACCGTCGTCGGGCCAGACTCCAAGACTGCCGCCCCCGGCGTATTGCACGCTGTTGGTGGCGATCTCATTGACCGCGAGTAAGAGGTCGGGGATGCGCTCGGAATCGACTCCGAGATCCCGTGCCTGCTCGGCCAGGTCCCGCCGCAGTTCGGCCAGGCCGATCGCGGTGAAGGGAGTGCACCAGTCCTCAGGGATCGGCGGAACGGGGAGATCCCCGGCGAGGACAGCCCCGTCCGGTTGGAAGTGCGGATTCTCCCGGGTCATGCCGCCCTCGAGGATGAACGCGTGTGTCCGCTCCATCTCCTCGATCACATCGGGCGCCAGCCGCCCGGTGTCGTATGGACAGGCCGTCATCAGTCGGTAACGGGTCCCGACGAATGCCCTATCGAGGAGCCGCTCATGGATTTGAGCCTCGATGAGCTCAGCCGGCCGACGACCCGGGTACACCGGTTCCCCCACGCCCCACACCGAGTCGCCCGGAGCACTGGTGTCTTCGAGGAAGTCGTGCCAGAGCGAGATGAGCCGGCCCGGGTTGGGCGCTACCTCTTCCATGGCGACCACCTCGACCCTGTCCCCGAAAGCATTGCGGAAGACCGCGGTCTTCCCCGACTCGACGACGATCATTGCGACTTCGCCACGCGCCAGCCCCGGCTCGAGGAACCGAGAGACCTGGCCCACCAGGTCGTCGATCGAGTCGTAGGGCATCGCCTCGTGCCGAAATCCTGACTGTGGTGCGTCTTGGGTGGTCACAGCACATCGCGAACAGAAACCAACGCTGCTGTCGGTCTGGTCTCCGCCTGCGCCGACACTAGCGCGTGCCCTCGAGATGGCGTTTGGGGCCGATGGCCTGTCAGCCCGACGTGGCTCCCTGCGCATTCCTGCGGATCCGCAGCGCCACCATTGCGATGTCGTCCCGCTGCCCGCCGGAAGGAAGGTCTGCCCACAGCACGGCCAGCAGCTGGTCGACCAGGGTGGCTGGATCCTCGCCATCACAACGGGTCAGGGCAAGCTCGAGACTCTCGGGGGGCGTGAGCCCGGGGAGTGCGAACCCGTCGGTGTAGAGGATGAGCATGTCGCCCGGCCCCAACCATTGCTCTTCTTCCACCGGGCTGATGTCGGGCAGCACGCCGGCCGGGGGACAGGGTGTTCCCAGCCGGGAGGTGCCCCCGTCCGAGGTGATGACTATCGGCGGTGGGTGGCCGGCGAGTGTGACTCCTACCCGGAACCGATCGCCGTGGTCCTCGATCAATGCAAATGCCAGCGTGCACATCTGCTCTTCTTCGAGCAACGACTCGTTGATCCTCGTCAGCACCGTGCTCGGCTTGGGGTCGAGCGCCACGGTGGAGCGGAGCGTGTAGCGGGCGAGACCAACGGCCGCGGCCGCCTCCACCCCCTTGCCGGCGATGTCACCGACCAGCACGGCCGTGCGCCCGTCAGCGGTGGGGAACACGTCGTAGAAGTCCCCCCCGACATGTCCGACCAGTGAAACCGGGCGGTATCGGGCGGCGATCTCGACGCCAGGAACCGAAGGCAGGGTCTTCGGCGTGAGGACCGCCTGCAGGCTCTCTGCAATCTCCCGTTGCTGCTGGTAGAGCCCACTGTTCTCGAGCGTGGCTGCGGCCCGGTCCGCCACAGCACCCAGGACGTCGAGGTCGGCTTCGTCCAACACCGGATCGGGGTTGCCACGAGCCAGGGCCAGGGTCCCCATGACACGCCGACCGATCGCGATCGGCACACATGCCACCGAGTTCAACTCGAGACGTCGGAAGACGTCGATCATCTCTGGAGACAAACGGTCCTGCGCCCGCTCCATGACGTCGGCGGTGAGGATCAGGATCTCCGGACTCCTTGTCCTGGCCACTCTCGCCTGGAGCCGCTTCTCGCCGATGGATATCGGGCCGGGAGGAGCCAGATCCACCAATGTCAGGTCGCCGTCATCGTCCGGATGGGCGGTCGCAACGGGGACCAGCAATGAGCCCTCGAGCAGATGGACGGCGCACCACGAGCCCATCCGCGGCACCAATGCACGCGCCAGCGTTCTCAGGTTCTCGTCGCGGTCGAGCGAGGACCCGAGCGCCTCGTAGACGCCGTAGAGCAGCTCGCGAATCTCGTCACGGCGGAATTGGCCGGTTATGTCGTAGAAGAAGTTGAGTGCCCACACCACCTCACCGGAGTCATTCCTGATCGGGCTGGCACGTACCCGCGACCAGCGGGCCCGGGGGGAGCCTTGTCGTCTGTAGCCGACCACCGCCTCTGCCACCGGTGATCCGGCCATGACCCTGCGACCGGGGAGGTCTTCTGGCTGAAGGGGCGCCCCGTTGCGATCGACCACCTCGAAACGATCCATGACCTCCGCGGGTGACATCTTCACCAGGTCGGCACCGCTCTCCACCCCGACCAGGCGAGCGGCCTCGTCGTTGGCGTACACGAGCCGGCCCGCTCGATCCTGGACCGTCACTCCCTCGGCGGCGTGATCGAAGAGAATGGCGAGGACCTTGCGGTCCTCGGCAGTCGCCAATTCGATGAAACGATCCCCCGGCACGACGCGCCTCCAGGCCTAGCCGATCGGGCACCCGCCCGGCGGCTGTGAACATAGCCGCGTTTCGCCGGACACACACAGGGGGTATGTGGCCCGGTCATGGATCCTGTCCCGCGGGAACAAGAGCCGACCACGTCCGAGATGCGCAATCCCTCACTCTGGATGGCGACTTCGGAGTGGCTCGAGCAGCCTGTCTTGCGTGGCGATGTCACCGTCGAGGCGGTGGTCATCGGGTCCGGGATAACCGGTTTGACCACGGCGCGACTGCTCCTGGAGCAGGGTCTCACCGTTGCGGTGGTGGAGTCGGCGCGGGTCTGCTCGGGGGTGACCGCGTTGACCACGGCCAAGATCACCGCTCTGCAGTCGACCATCTACAGCGACCTCACCGAAACCTGGGGTCGGGATGTGGCGGCGGCGTACGCAGGGGCAAACCTCGCAGGGCTGGAGATGATCCGGCGCAGAGTGGTGGATGAGAGCATCTCATGTGACTTCGCCCCTGCTCCAGCAACCACCTATGCCACCTCGACGAGGGGGGCGCGACGCATAGAAGCGGAGGCGCGTGCGGCAACGGACGCCGGGCTGCCGGTAACTCTGACAACAGAGTCCGACCTTCCCTACCAAATCCGGCTAGCCGTCAGGCTCGAGGACCAGGCTCGATTCCATCCGAGGAGGTTCTGCGTCGGGCTCTTGGCCGGCATCCTCCACGACGGCGGCATCGTCTTCGAGCACACCCGGGCCCTCGACATCGACCGTGCCACGGGCACGGTGGTAACCGATCGGGGGTCGATCCGATCGGACATCATCGTGGTGGCCTCCCATGTGCCGTTCGTGCACACCGGGCTCTTCACGTCGAGGA
>JBMDXS010000126.1:0-1597 GCA_048595045.1 Acidimicrobiia bacterium | reverse complement strand
TCGAACCGAACCACCGCGCCGGATTCAACCGTTTCCCCGGTTAGCCATCGCTTGATGAGCCGCTAGATCCCCCTGGAGCTGGTCCCGGAAGTTGTCGAGGCCGCGCTGACTGCGCTTTCAGATCCATTCGCATGGGCTGATCGTGTTGGCTGTTTGAGGTGACTCGTGTTCTCGTCTGGGGACCCGTACCAAGTGCAGCACGGGCTGGAGAAGGCTGGGGAGCAAGAGGTTCTACCCCTCGTTCTCGGCGCGGGCATGGATGGCATCGAGGGTGACCCGGCGTGGGTGGATTCGACAGATGACGCGGGTTTCCTCGGCGGCCTGTCCCACCGGGCAGAGGTATCCGTAGTAGGCGGGATGGTCTGTGTACTTTCGGGCCAGGGCGTCGAGATGCTGGAGGGCTCCAGTGGTGATCAACTCCGCGTCGCCGCCGATCTGGATGTAGCGGTTGGTGTTCACAGGGTCGACGAGGACCAGGCTGACCTTGGGGTTGGCCAGTGAATTACGGCCCTTCGAGCGCTCCATTGTCGTGTTGATCCGGGCGAATGCCCCGTCAGAGTCGACCCAAACCAGGCTCGATTGAGGCTGGCCGTCGTTGCCGATGGTCGTGAACACTCCACAGATCGGTCTGGTGAGCAGGTCGAGGTGCGAGGCGGGGATCGAAGGCGAATCGGTGGTAGAGAGAGAATTCACTCCCTTTCCCACTCCCTCGTGGCATCGATCGCGGTGACATGGGTCGGTCGGATCCGGCACAGGATCGGTGTCTCGGTCTGGACGAATTGGGCCGGGATGGCGTCCCCGAAGAAGCGAATGGGCCTTCCGGCGTATTTCGAAGCGAGTTGGTCGAGGTGCTCGGCCGCGCCCTTCTCGGTCATTTCGATGACGGTGCCGCGTACCTCGAGGTACCGGAGGGGCCGGCATGGGTCGTAGGACAGGAGCGTGACAAGCGGATGTCGTCGCATGTTGCGCTCTTTGGTGAATCCCCGCATCGTGTTGACCCGCACGCACTCGCCGTCGAAGTCGCACCAAACGACCGAGGTCTGGGGATAGCCGTCGGGCATCACCGTGGTGAGGACGGCGACCGGCGGGCACTCGACGAGGTTCAGGTGAGACAGCGGGATCTCATCCGAAGGGTGATCGATCAGCTTCCTGAGGGTCGGCATGTCCTCATCTCCCCGCGCTCGTTGCGCTTGCGCACACCCGTAGAACTCTGAGGCACTCCCGACATCTCCAAGAGGATCGTTCTCCGATCTTCCACCTCCACACCAGAGGCGAATGGCCCCATGGTCCGGAGCTCCCAGCCGACCGCTGCCCACATCGAGCCGGAGCGGATGAAGACGGTGGCGGTCGAAGCGGCTGTGGAAGGCAGCTCCTGGCTCCACCGGCAGGACATCTACTCTTGCGCAATGGGGCCTCTTCGGTATTCCATCAACGTCACATTGGACGGGTGCTGCGATCATCGTGCGATCGTCCCTGATGAAGAACTGCATCGTCACGCCGCCGAGAACCTGCTCCAGGCCGACGCCCTCCTCTTTGGCCGGGTGACCTACGAAATGATGGAGGCAGCCTGGCGGCAGCCGGCATCCCCGGGAGCGAG
>JBMDXS010000125.1:0-16642 GCA_048595045.1 Acidimicrobiia bacterium | reverse complement strand
GTCGTGTCAGACCTGCTCGGCCTTTTCGACACGGCCTTCTTTCGGAGCGGTCTGCGGCTGGGAATTGTCGCCTTGGGGACGGGTTGGGCGCTGCGCTTCGTCGTCGGGCGTTACCTGCCGCCGCTTCCGATATTTGGTCTCTTCCTCACCGTCGTCACGGTCGCCGGTCTCTATCTGACGGAGCAGCCTCTGGGCCCGTTGGTGCCCGCACTGGTGGTCATCGTGGGAGCGGTCCTTGTCGCTCGTTTGCTCCAGGCGCCGCGGTGGGTGCTTCCCGTCGTAGCCCTACCCGGCTCGATCTGGCTGGCGTCGGCGGCGCCGGACACTCAGCTGCTCTGGGTACGCGTCCTCATCGCGACGTTGATCCCGCTCGGCGGCTTTCTCATCGGCGAGTTCGAGCGTCGTCACGAGCGCCTCGGCCTCGGCGTCATCTTCTTCACCCTGGCTGTCCTCGGCATGTTCGCGGCAGTGCCCGACACCGAGCAGGCACTGATCATCGGCGCGGCCGCGGTGGTCCTCACGCTCCTTGCCTGGCCGAAGGTGGCGGCGTCGGTAGGAAGCGAGGGTGCTTATGCAGCGGTCGCAGTGTTTCTCTGGATCACCGTTGAGGGGGGAGGCTCCAGGCCACCGTCGATCCTCGGGTCGGCTGCCTGTCTCGGCTACCTCATTCTCGAGCCGCTCATCGTGAGAATCAGACCTAGGGCGGTCGAGCTGCTGGTCCGGGTGCGACGGAATTGGCTGGGCGCCGTGCTGGCCTCGATACCACAACTCCTGCTTGTCATCATCTGCTCACGGATCGCCGCCCGGTTCAGCGTCATGCTGCCGACGGTTCTGATCGTCCTGACCGGATATGCGCTGGCGATCGGCGGGGCCTTCTATGCCATCGCGCGCTTGCCGGAGCCGGAAAAGATGGCTCCGAGCCCGTTCTGAGCTCGTTCCTCCAGGCCGTCATTAACATGCCCGCCCATGTGGAGGAGGAGCCCGCGGGTTCTGGGCGCGCTCGTCGTTGGCGTCGTCGTGGCCTCACTGATGGCCGGAGAATCGGCCTTGCCTGCACTCGCCCAGACGGCCCAGGTTTCGGCGACCGTTGAGACCGATCCGGTCCCAAGTGGAGGAGATGCCGACGATCCGGCCATCTGGGTACACCCTTCCGACCCACAGCTGAGCACCATCATCGGCACCGACAAAGAGGGCGGTCTCGCGGTGCACGACCTCGATGGCAATCAGATCCAATACGTGTCTGGCATCCAGCCCAACAACGTAGACATCAGGCATGACTTTCCTCTCGGCAGTGGGCTGATCGACCTAGTCGGGTCGTCCGACCGTGCCAACGACGAGATCGCTTTCCACGCTGTCGACCCGGAGACGCGCCAGCTGGTCGCGATGGGCAGCTTCGCTCCAGGCATCGACATCTACGGCATCTGCCTCTATCACAGTCCTGTCAGCGACAGTTATCACGTCTTCGTCACCTCGGAGGAGGCCGGGCCGGTCGGTCAGTTCGAGCTGAGCGACGACGGCAGCGGTGGCATCACGGGAACTGAGGTCAGGCGGTTCCAGATGAACAGCACCTCGGAGGGTTGCGTGGCCGACGACGGTCTTGGCTATCTCTATGTCACCGAGGAAGACGTCGGCGTCTGGAAATACGACGCCGAGCCCGACGCCGGGTCGAACCGCCTCGCCGTAGACGGGGTAGGGCTGAACCTGGAGGCAGATGTCGAGGGGGTCACCATCTATTACGGACCCGAAGACACTGGCTATCTGATCGTGTCCAGCCAGGGGTCACACGATTACGCCGTGTACGAACGAGAAGGCGACAACAGCTTCCTTTCCAAGTTCGAGATCGTCGATTCGGCGGCCATCGACGCGGCATCGAACACAGACGGAATCGACACCATCAGCACCGGTTTGGGCCCCTCCTTCCCGAGTGGGCTGTTCGTCGTGCAGGATGGGGACAACGACCCGGAGGAGAACAACTTCAAGATCGTTCCCTGGGAAACGATCGCTCGATCCACTAATCCGGTACTCATCATGGAGACCGGGTGGAACCCTCGGGAAGAGAACGCACTCGACCTGCCCCGGGCCCCGCTGCCGGCACTCACGACCGACCCAACTTCGCAGCCGGGGGCATCGTCACCCTCCCCGTGGAGCGTGGCGGCCGCGTCGGTGACGGCCGCGGAGGACGATGGCACGGTGGCGGCCGACGGGTCCGTCGACGAAGGTGATGCCATCGTCATGGCTGAAGGCTCTCCCGCACGGCTCCGTTTCTCGAATCTAGAGGTGCCGGACGGGGCGATGGTGCGACGGGCCCATATCACTTTCACGGCGGCAGGTGAGAGTGAAGGGCCGGTCGTGCTCACCATAAGCGGCGCAGCCCAGGGCACTTCGGTGACGTGGGCTCCGGCCTCCTGGGATGACGGCGACTCCGGCCCCTATCAACAGACGCCCGATCTCTCCCGGGTCATCGAAGAAGTGATGAACCAGGGGTGGGAGCCGGGTGATCCGATCACCCTCGAAGTGAGCGCAGCCGGGGCCGGTCGTAGGTCGGCTGTGACCTTCGACGGTTCTCCTGGAGCCGCGCCGACTCTGACACTCGAATACACGATGGAAGGCTGAAAATCGACGATGACCAATGAGAACGCCGGAGGTGTCGGAAACGGCATGACCCCTTCCGAGCCGCCACCGGCCAGGGATTCGAAGCAGACCGTGATCGTGGTTCTTGCCGTCGTCTTGGTGATCCTGGTCGGACTCATCATTGGTTTCTTGGTCTCCGGGGGCCTCTCCAACGACCCGGTTGCCACACCGACCAGCACCACAGCCGCCTCGTCGGGGACCCTTCCCCCGGGCACCGTGGCGCCAGCCACGACGCTCGCACCGATCACGACGGTGCCGGGCCAACTGGCGATCCCGGCCAGCGAGGACACCTACGTCAACACCGCCCAGCCCGAGGAGATAAACGGGCTGGAAGATGTCATGGAGATCGAGAACGATCCGCCGGAGAACAAGCAAGGGCTGGTCAGATTCGAGGTGCCTGAGATCCCCGACGGAGAATCCATTGATCTCGTGACTCTGCGGCTATTCGTCGTCGCCGACTCGGACGACACACTGACTCTCCACCTGGTGGGAGGGGACTGGAACCAGGCAGAGACCACCGGAGCCAACGCTCCACCGGTCGGCGAGCAAGTGGCGACGATTCCGCCTGGTGTTGCCGAGGGCTCGACTGCCGACATCGACCTCACGACGGTGGTCCAGGGCCCGGGTCGCTACGACTTCTACATCGTGTCTCCCGGGGACGACAGTGCCGAATTCGCCACCATCGAGGGCGGGACGAACCCGCCCCTTCTTCTCGTCGATTACGCCAATCCCAATGCAGGCTCGCCCGCGGCCGAGACGCCGACCAGCAGCGCGTCCCAGCCGGCCATCCAGCTCAGCGGGGAACCAGTGGTGCTGGCCGGAGCCGGTGACATCGCCGATTGTGGGAGCGATGGCGACACCGTCACCGCCGACCTCCTCCAGCAGGTGGTCACGGAGAATCCTGACACGATGGTCTTCACCGCCGGCGACAACGTCTACTCCGGCGGCACATCCGAGGAGTTCGGCTCGTGTTACGCCGAGACGTGGGGCAGGTTCAAGGACAGGACCCGTCCCTCGCCGGGCAACCACGACTACGACACCAATGATGCGTCCGGCTACTTCGGCTATTTCGGCGAGGCGGCGGGCACGCCGGGTGAGGGGTATTACAGCTATGAGGCCGGCGACTGGCAGGTCATCGCCCTCAATTCCAACTGCGATGAGGTCGGGGGTTGCGACCAGGGGTCACCCCAGGAATTGTGGTTGCGTGAACAGCTGGCCTCATCCGCCGCCCAATGCACCCTCGCCTATTGGCATCACCCCCTGTTCAGCTCGGGCGACCATGGGGGCGATGCATCAACCCGGGACCTCTTCCAGGCCCTCCACGACGATGGCGCCGAGTTGGTGGTGAACGGCCACGATCACGATTTCGAGCGCTTCGCCCCTCAGGACCCGAGCGGGGTCCACGATCCCGTATCCGGTGTCAGGCAGTTCGTGGTCGGCACAGGTGGGACCGGGACCAGTTCGTTCGATGTCATCGCAGCCAACAGTGAGGCACGTTTCACAGACGGGGTGGGGATCCTCCAGCTGAACCTCTTCCCCGATGGCTACGAGTGGGGGTTCCATGCCGGTGACGGGGCGCAGTTCAACGACGTCGGCATCGAGGCGTGCCACTGATCCTCCACGTCCTTCCTCACGACCTGGCCCGGGGGGCCCAGCGTTATGCCCGCTCCCTCGTCGATTCACTCGACGGCGACGAGGACACGCATCAGATCGTCACCCTGTTCAGGTCTGACCCTGTCCTGTTACGCCCGGACGTCGAACTGGACGTCCCGCAGGGAGCGATGCGCCGCCTCGGTCTCGACCCGCGGGTCGTGACGCGGCTCCGCCGGGAGATCCGCCGTCTGTCCCCCGAGGTGGTGGTAGCCCACGGCGGTGAGTCGGCGAAGTACACGTCCCTGGCCGCACCGAGGGGCCTACCAATGATCTATCTGAAGATCGGGACCGCGCATGAGTACCTCAGTCAGATTGCTCGGAAGGGGCTTCACGGCTACTACACCCGCCGGGCCGATGTGATCGCCGCCGTCTCGAGCGACGTGGCCGAAGAGGCGCATCTGATCTACGGCGTCCCCCGATCCCGGCTGGTCGTCCTTCCCAATGCCCGGGACCCCGAGGTCTATGCACCCGGCGATGTCGAGAGGGACGTTCCCCGGCTGATCTTCGTCGGTCACCTCGACCCCGGTAAGAGGCCGGACTGGTTCATCGAGGTGGTCAAGGGACTGAGAGAGAAGGGCCGGGAATTCGAGGCGGTGATGGTGGGTGAGGGGCCGCTGGAGGAGCCCTTGCGCCCGAGGGCCGAAGCGGAGGACATCGAGATGCTGGGCCGTAGGGGAGACGTCCCTGAGCTGCTTGCCCAAAGCGACATCTTCGTGTTCACCAGCCTTCCCCCGGGGGAGGGAATGCCCGGTGTCCTGATCGAGGCAGGGCTGGCCGGCTTGGCCACGGTGAGCACGCGGGTTGCAGGGGCACGGGACGTGATCGAGGACGGCGTGACAGGGCTCATCGTCGACATCGACGACAAGGCGGGATTGATCGAAGCCGTCGACCGACTCGTCGGGGATCCCGCCCTCCGTCGCTCCATGGGCAAAGAGGCACGAGCACGCTGCCTGGAGCGGTTCAGCCTGGAGGCGTCGGCCGAGCACTGGCGGGACCTATTCCGCCGTCTCGCGCCCGGATTTCGTGGGCGCACTCAGGCCGGGCCTGAAGGATCTGCCCACGGCTGACGATACTGTGGGCTACTCCGTGGAGGGTTGACGTTGCGGACAGACCAGGAGCCGGGGGTGCTCGCTGAGACCCGGCTCGAGCAGCTGATCGGCGAGATGAGCGACCGATTCGGGTGGGATGAGTCGCTGACCGGCCTCAGGCCGGTACGGGATTGGGAGAGCCGGACTGCGATCCTCTACAAGCTAGAGGGGGGCCCGGGGTCCCAGCCGATCGTGCTCAAGGTCGGCAAGGAATGGACCCCGGAGAAGGCCAAGGAGGTCTACGACGACCTGCGTTCTCTCGAGGATCTCTTCGACGGCAATGCGAAGGTCGGTATCCATCTTCCCAAGGTTCGGGGGTGGACCGAGTCGCCGGCCTCGGTCTGTTTCGACTTCATCGAGGGCGAGGATTTCAGCCAGCGTCTCAGCCGTCGGGTCGGCTACCTCTCGCCGGAGGTGGAGCGGGCCATGGCCGAATGTGGCGCTGCCATCGGGCTCTTTCACAGCGCCGGCCTCGAGGCCGCAGCCGCGGCGGCGGACATGGACGAGATGAAGCGTCGTCTGGTCGCCATGGGACGCAAGGTGCTGGTCGACCCGAGTGTGATCCAACCGATGGACCTCACCGGCAAGATCAGCCGGAAGTATGGCGACTTCGCCCCCTACAACATCCGTCTCACCGATGATGGCCGGGTCTGGATACTCGATCAGCCCTCGAGCCACGCCTATGCCCCGATCCATCGCGACGTTGCCTACTTCCTCTACCGGGTGGAGCGTCGCCTGGGCCGGTACGAGCCGGATGACCCCGAGGAGATGAAGGCCACCCAAGCGCACCTCGAGCAGGTGTTCCTGCGGGCATACGCCGAGACCGGACCGAGCTCTCTCGACTCGGCTCAGGATGAGAAGTTGTTCGCCATCTATCTGAGCCACAAGAACCTCCGCACGGCCCGGAAGCGGTTCAACCAGCGACGCTTCAGAGAGGTGCCGGGGTACCTGCGTCTCTCGGCGGGCTGGCGACGGCGGGTGAACGGGCCCGGACCTCCGCCGGGCTGATCGAGATGACCGAGGAGGGGAACCTGGTTGGGGGGGCGGACGGCGCCCTGTTCGTGATGACCCGGTCGACAAAGGGTCAAACCGGCCCGGTCGGCATGTGGATGATGGCCGCCGGTTGGGCGGCGGCAGGGAAGGAGATCTTCGGAAGATCCTGGATCATCACCGAGGACGGGGTCTTCACGTCGGACGAGGCCCGTTCGCTCGCCTCGCGCAGAACGCTGGCCTCATCCGGCTCGACATCGTGGAAGCGACATATCCCGACGGTGATCAAGACGGCGATGAAGGACGTGCGTGACTTTCGCAGGGCACGCCGCCTTGCCAGGAACATCCCGAGAGGGGAGTGGGAGGAGGCGGGACAGATCGCTTTCGTTTGGCAGCGTCACGACCTATTCCAGAGCGTGGGAAGGATGCTCGCCCGCCGCGTGGGTGCCCCGCTCGCCCTTTGTGTCGACGCCCCGGTGGTATGGGAGGCGCGTCGTTGGGGTGTCAAGCGTCCCGGCTGGGGATGGTTGCTGGAACGGTACGGCGAAAATCCGCATCTCAGGGCGGCCGACGTCGTGCTCGCCGTTTCCGACGAGGTGGCCCAACAAGTGAGAGAGCGCGGTGTTCCCGAGGACCGGATCCTGGTCACGCCCAATGGGGTCGACATCCATGTCTTCACCCCCGAGGCCGATGGCGCCACCGTTCGTGACCGGTATGGCCTGGCCGGGAGGTTCGTGATCGGGTGGACCGGAGGTTTCCACAGGTTCCATGGCCTCGATCTGGCGATCGACTTGCTGGCGTCACTGCGCGATGAGATGCCCGATGTGACGCTGCTCTTGGTCGGGGACGGTGTCGAGCGGAAGCGCCTGGAGCAGAGGGCGTCCGAGCTCGGGCTGGACAACGTCGTCTTTACCGGCACCGTGGGCCACGACGAGATCCCGGCCCACATCGCGGCGATGGACGTGGCCATCGTCCTCGGCCCAGGCGACGGCAGATTCCACTATTCGCCGCTCAAGCTGCGCGAGTACATGGCATGTGCCCGGCCAGTGATCGCGTCGAGAGCGGGCGAGCTGGCCGGCTTCATCACCGAAGGCGTCGATGGGCTGCTGGCCGAGCCCGGGAGCGTCGAGAGCCTGGCCGCTGCAGTGCGCGCCCTCTACCAGTCCACCGAGCTACGCCGCTCCCTCGGGGCGGCGGGACGCGAGAAGATGGTCCGTGAGGGATCGTGGGAGCTGCAAGTGCGGCGCACCTACGACAAACTGGCCCAGATCGGCTCCCGAGCGACGACGCCGTGAGCGAGGACATCTTCGCGGCAGCGGACCGTTCGGTCGCCGATGACTTGAGCCCGGTGTGGAGGATGCTGGCTGCAGGGTCGAGCACTCCCGTCGTGCGTGCCCTGCCCACCGCCGGCCAGAGCTGGGAATCCGTCGTCGCTGACGGAGTGCGAGCGGCGGCGGGGGCGGGCGTCACCCTCATCATCCCGATCGAGAGGGCTGTGGCCCGCACCCTCCTCACCCTGGCCGCCAATCGCAGATGGCGATACACCCCGACTCCTTCGCAGGCCAAGGTTGGCGCCGAGGTCGAGCGACTCGGGGGGAGGGTCGTGGGTGCATATTCGCTGTGGCCTTCGTCGCGAACCCCGAGAATCGCCTTCCCCGAAGGGAGGTCGAGTCTGGTGAGATGGGCACAGAGGTCGGGTGTGCTCGGTGGGGGTGGCAACCGGCTTTGGGCCAGGTCGGCAGCCAGGTCGCGCCTGTTCACCCCTTTCGCGATGTACATGTCCCCCGGCATCGCACTGGTGGTCGAGGTCTCCGGTGGTCAGGATGCTTGACCTCCTCATGGCTCGCGCCCGCGAGGAATGGCCACGTTGGTTCCCGGGCGAGGACGATCCGGACCTCTCTCCGATGTTGCTCGCCGGGGGGCCTGCCCACCGCGATCGGATCTCGGTTCTCTTGTTCCCGGAGGGAGCCGGGTCGCCACGTGTCATCATGAAGATCGGGTTCACGCCAAGAGAGGGAGAGTTCCTCGCCTCGGAGTTCGGGGCGATGGACGACGTGTGGCCCCGGCTGCCGGCGTCGTTGCAGGCCGCGGTGCCTCGGGCCCTCGACCTCTATCGCACCAACGGGACCACGTCCATGGCTGCCGGCGTCCTCACCGGCAATCGTCTCCTGGTGCCGGGTCTGACCGGCGATGTGGCACCGAGGGCTCGGGCGATCATGGATTCCTTCTTTCGACGCAGCTTCGAGTTCGCCCGCGCTCTGGCCGCTGCGACCACCTCTCCCACAGCGTCGGACAGCTCTTCCCTGGCCGCCGTGCCCGATGAGTTCGCCCGCAGGTTTCTCGCCGATGAGCCCGAGTTCGAGGGCCGGGTGCGCGGGTTCAGCCAGGCGGTTGCTGGAAGGCCGATCGTGTGGCATCCGGCCTGGCAGCATCAGGACGTAGCGGTCGGCAACGTGCTCGATGATCACGGCCATCTCCGGTTCGTCGACTGGGAACACGCCGGGGACGACTGCGCTCCCTGGTTCGACATCGCGTTCGCTCCGATCGTCACCAGCCACCTGGCCCGTCGGGTGGATCGGATCCCTTCGGTGAGGGAGGCGGCCCTGGGTGTCCTGGGCTCGGAAACCGTCATCGGCGGGGTTCTCCGTGAGAGGATGGAGGAGGTTTGGGATTACCCGCTGCCCCTTTCCTGGGCGGTGACGCTCACGGCTATGGAAGGAGCCATGCGACGTCTCGACGATGGGCGTGAGGGCTCGCCGGAATGGGTCGAGTTGGTCAGGCTGATTCTGTGTGACGCCGACTTCCGGGCTCGTACCGGCTGGATGGCCCCGGAATGGTGACGGCGCTGGACAGGCCGTTCAAGGTCGCCCACCTCACCACGGTGGATCTGAGCCTTCGCTTCTTGGTCCGCCCCCAGCTGTTGGAGGTGATCGAGGACGGTGGCGAGGCGGTGGGGATCAGTGCCCCGGGCCCCTGGGTGGAAGAGCTCGAGGCCGCCGGCATCAGGCACATCCCGCTCACCGCGTCGACCCGCGGAATGAGCCTCGGCAATGATCTGAAAGCAATCGTCCAGCTCTGGCGGGTGCTCCGCAAAGAAGACCTGACGGTGCTTCACACCCACAACCCGAAGCCGGGGGTGTACGGACGGGTGTTGGGCCGTCTCGCCGGGGTACCGCTGGTCGTCAACACCATGCATGGGCTCTACGCCACCGAAGACGACTCGATAGCGAAGCGGGGGGTGGTCTATGCCCTCGAAGCGATCGCCGCCCGGTTCTCCGACGTCGAACTGCATCAGAACGAGGAGGACCTGGCGTTCTGTCGCAGGACACGGATCCTCCCCGCGGGCAAAGGGAGCCTGCTCGGCAACGGAGTCGACCTGGATCGCTTCGACCGGGCCGGCGTGGACCCGGGCGCCCGGGCCCGGCTGCGAGCCGAGTTCGGTGCCGGCGAGGACGACATCGTGGTCGGCATGGTCGGGCGCCTGGTGGCCGAGAAGGGCTATCCCGAGCTCTTCGAGGCCGCCACCAAGTTGGGCAATGGGTACGTTGTGGTGGTCGTCGGCCCCGATGACCCCGAGAAGGCGGACGCCCTCCCGCCCGGTGCCGTTGAAAACGCCAGGGCGGCGGGGGTGCGGTTCCTGGGCATGCGAACCGACATGGAAGACCTCTACTCGGCCATGGACATGTTCGTTCTCCCCTCTCACCGTGAGGGGTTCCCCCGGGCAGCCATGGAGGCGGCCGCCATGGGGCTCCCCGTCGTCGCCAGCGACATCCGCGGGTGCCGTCAGGTGGTAGAGGACGGAGTCAACGGCATCCTCGTGCCGGTGATGAGCCCCGATGCCTTGGCAGCTGCGATCCGGAAGATCGGGGACGACTCGAGCATCAGGTCGGAGATGGCGGAGTCGAGCGCGCGTATTGCCCGGCAGAGCTTCGACGAGAAGGTCGTGGTCGACATCGTCATGGAGTCCTACCGAAAGGGCCTGATCGCCAAGGGGCTGGGGCATCTGATGCCGGCCGGGATGATCGAGCCCGGTCCACGGCTCGAGATCCGACGGGCCAGACCCCGCGACGCGCGGGCGCTGGCTCGGCTTCACGCCACCGAGATCGCCACCGGTTTCCTGCCCCTGCTCGGGCCCGGGTTCATGAAGGTCCTGTACGAGGCGCTTATCTCGTGGAAGGGGGCCGTCGTTCTCGTGGTCGATGACGGTGGCGGCCCGATCGGGTTCACAGCCGGTGTCGTCGACGTGGGTGAGTTCTACAACCACTTCGCCAAGCGGCACGGGTGGCGGGCCGGGCTGGCTGCGCTGCCCAGGCTGATCAGGCCGGGCAATCTGCGCCGTGCCTGGGAGACATTGCGCTACGGCCAGGACCAGGTCGAGGTCCCGGCCGAGCTGCTCTCGATGGTCGTGGCCCCGAGGGCCCGCGGCAGGGGCCTGTCCGTCCTGTTGGGGGCGAGGCTCCTCGACGAGCTCGCCCAACGGGGCGTCCCTGCGGTGAAGGTCACCGTCGGCTCCGACAATCAAACCGCGCTGGGCGCGTACCGGAAGATGGGCTTCAACGACGCCGAGCGGATCCAGGTCCACGCCGGCGAGAGCTCGGAGGTCCTGGTTTGGCGTCCCTGATCATCGCCGGTGGGGTCTCGCTGGCATGGTGCGCCCTCGCCATCTGGCTCGGTCCCAGGATCGGCTACGTCGACCGGCCCGACGATCCGACGCTCAAGGCACACGATCTTCCCGCGGTCCCGTTGGGTGGGGTCGGGGTGTTCCTCGGGGTCCACCTGGCTTCGCTCGCACGTGACGACCTGGAGATCGGGCTCCTGCTCGCCTCGTCGGTCGTCCTCGTTCTCGGGTTGGTCGACGATCGCCGTGGCGTCGACCCGGGGATCCGTCTCATCGTGGAGATGGTGGCCGCGGTGATCCTCATCCTCGATGTCGCCGGTGACCCCGGGCTGCTCTACCTCCTACTGGCTATCGCGCTGGTGGTGTTCGCCATCAACTGTGTCAATCTCTTCGACGGTCTCGACGGGCTGGTGGGATCGGTGGCCCTCGTCACCGCGCTGGGGCTGGCGGTCGTTGCCCAGGGGAGGGGTCTCGATTTCCTCTCACCCCTGGCGTTGGCCGCGGCGTTGGCCGGATTCCTCGTGCTCAACTGGCACCCGGCCCGCGTCTTCCTCGGCGATGCCGGCGCCTACTTCGTCGGTCTCTACCTGGCCCATCTCATCCTCGACGTCAGCGACGGGCCCGTCGAGCTGGTGTTGACCTCCGGCTTTCTCGGTGTCTTCGCCATCGACATGCTGGTGACGCTGCTGCGGAGGAGGCTGAATGATCGGCCGCTATTCCTCGGAGATCGCAGTCACATCTACGACCAGCTCCGTGATCGGGGGATTTCGGTGCCGATGATCGCCCTCCTTGCCGCCGGTACCCAGGCGGTGCTGCTTGCGCTGGTGGTCATCGCCGAGCGTTTGCTCGGCCCTGCCTGGGGCCTGGCCACCCTTATCGTCATCCTCGGCGCCGTCCTCGCCGGGTTGGCGCGGCTCGGCTTCCTACGGGTCGACGAAGCGCTTACGTGAGCGCTTACTCCCCGACCGGAGGCAGGGGGGTTCGCGACGGCCCGGTTCGTATGACCTGGTCTGCTGGTGCCTCGATCGATTCGGGGGCCTCCTCCGGCTGGGGCTTCTTGCGCCGGCCCCGCTTGGTCTCGTCCCAGGCCAGGCCGGCGATGAGGACGAAGAAGAGCGGGAGGACCTGAACCCGCTGCCGGGCGAGCAGGCCCAGGTTGAGGATGGCGCTGAAGCCGATGATGAAGCCGCCCGTGTAGAAGAACGCCATCAACAGGTACGGCTTCTCACGTAAGCGCCTCTTGTTGCGCCACATCGCAGGGAAGTTCCAAATGGTTATGGCGAGCAGGGCTGTCCCCTCCAAAGCGCTGAGCAGCGCCTGTGCGTTACCTGCTTCGTAGATGAGCGGCCGGAAGAGGACCTTGATGATCGCCCCCGGCAACTGTGCCGGGCTCCCCACGGCACCGCCGCTCACCTCGGAACCGCCGGTCGCGGTCTGGTCAGAGACGTCGGAGAGAAACTGCTCCGGATCGGTGGTGCCACTGCCGCCGTCGACGGTGACGCCGAAGGTGCTGGAGAATGTGGCCACCGAGAACGCCGCGCCGGCGAGGCACAGCAGGATCATCACGCCCCGCTTGGCGCTCCCCTGGTGCTTCTTCGGTGCCTTGCCGAGCAGGGCGGCGAGGGCGATGGCGATGCCCAGTACCGCCGCCACATGCGACCGGATCTGGGAGGCCAGGTAGAGGCCAGGCGCGATGAGCAGCAGGGCGCTGAACTGATAGAACTTCAGCAGACGAGAGGCGCCATAAGAAGCGAGGCCGAGGAAGAACACCATCAGGGCGTCCTTGCCGATGCTCGACGGCCAGAAGATGAGGCTCGGGGCGAAGAACGTGGCCAGCCCGTACATCTTGAGCTGATACCCCTTGAGCCAGTGACGCCCGGCCAGGAAGAACAGAAGCAGGCCGAAGAAAGCGATCGAGGAGAAGATGATGAAGCCGCCCAGCATCGAAGGGGTGTACGGCGCGTAGATCAGCCCGGTCACCACCTCGGTGAAGGCGGTGCCCGGCTGGCTCGAGCTGGAGACAGGGACGGCCATGCCCCGCCACACCTGGGCGAAGATGCTCCCCCAGAGCTGATAGCTGTATGAGTCCCCGGTCTGATAGAGGACCGTCACCATCCAGTACCGCCCGAAACCGCCGACCAGCTTGGCGGCGGCCCCCCACATGATCATGGTGGGCAGCCAGTCCCTGTCCTCCTTGGTGGCGATGGCGTTGCCGACGAACGTCATTGCGATGAGCACGACTGCGGCGATGAACAGGCCCTCGAAGATGGCCACCCCGTCGGTGACGACGTGGTCCTCGGCCTGGGCCAGGAAGGGTGGGTGAAGCGCCAACAGTGTCGTCATCACAACAACTCCAGGTCACTGATGGCGAGGTCCCAGGACGTCATCGACGTCACATCGACTTCGAGATCCCGCAATGGCTTGGCCATGAGGGTTAGGGCGGTGACACCGGGCACAGGGACCAGTCCACTGCGGAGCGCGGCGGCACGCTCCGGTGATCCGGGTGAGAACCAGGCGGCGAGGTAGCCGGCCCGGGATCGGCGGCTAGCCGCCCTGAAAGCGGCTGCGGGCTTGGGCCCGAACACATCGGCGACCACCAGCTCACGACGTCCCTTCCGTACGTTGGGACGGACGACCGCCGTGGCGGCGCCCGAGTCGACCCGGAAGTACCGGGCCGAGGGGTGGGCGCCGAACCGCCACCTCAGATAGGCATCGCTCCTCGGGGTGCGGAGGCCGCGCGGAGACCGATCGGCGACGGCGAGGGGTAGGGCGGGTTTCGGGTCGGCGAGGAATTGCTCCGGCTCGCTCAGGGAACCGGGGCGGCGGTCGGTCGCGAGGCGCGGCGAAGGACGTGCCATGGCACCGATCGTCCCCACTTCTTTCCACCCCATCGAGAGATACCCCGCACCCGATTTCTCGTTGGGTGTATTGAACACCAGATCGACGTCTTTGGCTACCGCCAATTCGAGCGCTTCCTCGGTGAGCCGGCGGAAGATCCCCCGGCGTTGGTACTCGGGGTGGGTCGCCGTGTCGACGGCGCGCACACAGCGGACGGTCGCTCCCTGTGTCGTGAGCAGGTCCCATCTCATGAAGGCGCGTAGACCGACGATTCGGTCGTCGGCCTCGGCCAGGACGGCGATGGATCTGCCGAAGGGGTTGTCGAAGTGTTTCCATCCGAAGAGCTCCGGTGTCCGGCGAAGCAGCGGCGGCTCGCCCAGCGAGGCGCGTAACAGGTCCAGGACCGGAGCGACGTCGCGGTCTTCGAGCTCACGGGTGGTGATGGTGTCGGTCACCGGACCACCCTCCGGTACACATCCTCGGTGGCCCTGATCATCGGCTCGAGGCCGTACTCCTTCTCGACCATGTCCTGTGCCGCCTGCCCAAGTCGCTCGGCCAGGTAGGGGTCGTTGAGCATCTTCTCGATTCCGCTCGCCAGCGCCTCTGGCTCGTTCGGCTCGACCAGGATCCCGGTGACACCGTCCTTGACGATGCCGGGCACCCCGCCGGCGGCGGCCGCGACCACCGGGCGGCCCAGCGCCATTGCCTCGAGGATGGCGACCGGGAGCCCCTCGACACTCGATGGGTTGACGAACACGTCCGCTGCGGCCACGAAGTTGAGTGCGTCGGGTCGGCGGCCCATGAAGCGGAGCACGTTCTCCAGCCCGGCTTCGATGGCGCGGGCCCTGACCCGTTCGAGATCTCCTGGGTACTTCTCTCCGCCTATCGACACGAATCGGACGGAGGGCAAGCGCTCGTGGAGATGGGCTGCGGCATCGATGAGCACATCGTGACCCTTGCCCGGGCGGATGTTGCCCACGTGCGCCACCAACAGGTCAGACTCCGAGAGCCGGAGCTCTTGGCGGGCCGTGGCCACCGCACCGGGATCGACGTGCACAGCCACCCCGTTCGGGATCACCAGCGCGGGGTCACCGGGCCAACCGGCGACCGAGCCGGCCACCGCTCCTGACACGGCTGTGGTGGCGGTGTTGCGGCCATAGGTCAATCGGTTGAGCATTCGGGTCAGCGGCCGGTATGAATCGGCCATGTTGTGCTCGGTGTAGACCACCGGCACCGGCGAGGCGACGCGGGCGACGATGCCCATCGTGGGCAAATGGGCGTGGATCAGGTCGATGCCCTGCTCTCGGACCAGACGGCGGAGCCGGCCCAGGGTGGATGGGGTGAGACCCCGCTCACCCCCGATCATCTGCACTTCGATCCCCTGGCTCTCGAGGTCTCCGACGAGCTGGTCTTTCCAGGGGAGGACGTAGGCGACGCTGTAGTCGAAGGACTCGCGGTCCCAGAATCGGGCGCCCTCCGAGATCAGCTTCTCGGCCCCGCCGATCCCCAGCCCCTTGATCAGGACCAGGACCCGGATCTTGTCCGAGCCCACCTCAGCCCCGGTCGGCGGAGAGCAACTCCTCCATGCCCTCTTCGAAGGAGACCTCGGCCTTCCAGCCCAGGACCTCTTCGATGCGGGACGCCGAGACATACGACGGAGTCACGTCTCCCGGCCGGGGCTGCCCGTAGGTCACCTCGGTGGGAAAGCGCTCGGTAACGAGCTCGGCAAGCTGCTTGATGGAGATCATCTCGGATGACACGACATTGAGAGGCATGCCGCGGGCCTCGCTCTTCGCGGCGGCGACAAAGGCACGGGCGATGTCCCTGGCGTGGGTGAACTGCCGACCCTGGGACCCGTCGCCCTGGATCGTGATCGGCTCACCGGCCAGGGCCTTGGCGATGAAGATCTCGAAGACCGAGTTGGGTCGCATGCCCAGCCCGTAGGCGGTGCCCAGCCGAAGGGCGACCACCGGCACGTCCCGAAGCCGGTTGGCCGCGAGCAGCATGCGCTCCCCGGCCAGCTTCGTGATGTTGTAGGGATGATCCGGCTCGCAGGGGTGCTTCTCGTCGACCGGCTCGTAGACCGGGTCGCCGTAGACCTCCCATGTGGACGCATATACGACTCGGGCGCCGGCCGCCTCGGCGGCCAGGGCGATATTGGTGCTCCCGGTCACGTTCACCGCAGCGGCCAGTTCGGGGTTGGTGGCGGCGAGGTAGACGTCGCCGATGGCACCGATGTGGACGATGACGTCATGGCCGCGCACGGCGTTGTCGAGAGACTCGACGTCCAGGAAATCGCCGATGACCGACTCCACTCCCGGCTCGTCGGTGTCCTTCTGGTCGTATCCGGTCACCTCGAAGCCGTCGGCCAGCAATGCTCGCGAGACGTGCTTGCCGATGAACCCGGCGGAACCCGTCACCAGTGCTTTCATGGTGAGTCCTCCCTCTGCTACCCCCACTGAGAGGGCGCAGAATAACACGGAGCGTGATCGTCGCTCAAGGGGGGCGGAGCGCCGCCGGAGCCAAACAATCGGCCCGGTGTCGGGGAGGAGATCTCAACCTCCCAAGACCCGCGCCAAAGGCACTTAGCCCCTAGCCGGGGCCCCACGCGGTCAGGCATTCTGAGGTGGTAGCGAGTTCAGGTCGCGGAGGGTCCCGACTCTCTCCGCGTCAGACTCCCCGGGGGGAAGACGAGGAAAGAAAAATCTGCGAAAGGCTGGAAACCAGCACGGAGAGTGGTTATGGTGAGCGCCGGGTCGGGACGTGACGGGGCGTCTCGATGGGTTCGGGGGCAAGACCATCAGTGGTTTAGATCCCTTGACTC
>JBMDXS010000124.1:0-2780 GCA_048595045.1 Acidimicrobiia bacterium | reverse complement strand
TTGACCAGGCCCGCATCGGCAAACGCCTCCAGCACGGCGGCCCCGAAGCCGCCGGCGACGACGTTGTCCTCCATGGTGACGACATGCCGTGCCGGGGCGGCCCATTCCAGTATCCGGGGATCGAGTGGCTTCACCCATCTGGCGTTCACCACGCCCGCAGAGTGACCGCGGGCCCTGATGTCGACCGCAGCCTTCTCCGCGACCTCGACCATCCGGCCCACCGCCACCAGGAGCACATCGCTCCCCTCGGAGAGGAGCTGGGCCTCTCCCACCTCGATGGGTGTCACCGGGACCGCCGGCACCGAGACCGCCGCTCCCTTCGGGTAACGGATGGCGATCGGGCCCTCGTGGTCGACGGCAGTCTCGATCATGGCGCACAGCTCGGTGGCATCGGCGGGCGCACCGACCACCATGTTGGGGATCATGCGCAGATAGGACAGGTCGAAGACACCATGATGGGAAGGCCCATCAGGTCCGGTGATGCCCGCCCGGTCGATGAGGAAGGTGACCGGGAGGTCATGGAGGGCGACATCGGCCACGATCTGGTCGAAGGCGCGCTGCAAGAAGGATGAGTAAACCGCCACCACCGGCCGCTTACCGGCCAGCGCCATGCCCGCGGCAAGTGTGACGGCATGTTGCTCGGCGATGCCGGTGTCGAAGACCCGGTCGGGAAACCTCTGCCACATCTGCATCAGCCCCGCCGTCGTCACCATCGCCGCCGATATCCCGACCAGATCTGGCCTGCTGGCGGCCGCTTCGGCCAAGGCGTTTCCGGCGACGTCGGTGAGTCTGAGCTCCTCTTTGATGGCCTTCCCCGTGGCCAGGTCGAACGAGCCGACACCGTGCAGCTTCTCCAGCTCATCTTCGATGGCGGGCTGGTAGCCGTTGCCTTTTTGAGTGACGACGTGGATGACGACCGGCCGGTCATAGCGCTTGGCGGCTCGAAAGGTCTCCTCGAGCAACTCGATGTCGTGCCCATCGATCTGTCCCGTGTACTTGAGGTCGAGAGCGTCGAAGACGGTGAAGGGCTCCAGTATCTGCTTCACCGCGTCCTTCAGCCGTCCGGCGAGCTCGTCCGCCGTCTCCCCGACCAGTGGCAGCCCGCGCAGCATCCGACCCAGGGTCCGCTTCGTCTTCTCGTATCTGGGATCGAACCGGTAATGCGCCAGGGACGCCAGAGCGGCCAGGCCCCCGACCGTGGGGGCATAGGAGCGGCCGTTGTCGTTGAGGACGATGATCAGACGCTTCGGCCGGGTCACCGCGATGTGGTTGAGAGCCTCGTAGGCCATCCCTCCGGTGAGGGCGCCGTCACCGATGATGGCCACCGTGTAGCCGGGATAGTCGGCAAGGGAGTGGCCGAGCGCGTACGACAGTGAAGTCGAGGCATGGCTGTTCTCGACGAAGTCGTGCTCCGACTCTTCCCGACTGGGGTAACCCGACAGGCCGCCGGTAGCACGGAGGTGGTCGAAGCCTTCGATGCGCCCGGTGAGCAGCTTGTGGACGTAGGCCTGATGACCCACGTCCCAGATGAAGCGGTCCGTTGGCGAGTCGAACACCCGATGGAGGGCAAGAGTCAACTCCACCACCCCGAGGTTGGGAGAGAGATGCCCGCCCGATCGAGAGACCTTGTCGAGGATGAATGCGCGTATCTCCTCGCTCAATGCAGCGAGCTCCTCCGGGCTCAGCTCACGCACATCGGCAGGGCTCGAGATGGATTCGAGAATCGACATGGCTGGGACCCGCGAAGGCTAGTTGCGCTCAGATGTTTGGTCGTCGGGCAGGGGCAAATGGATCGTGAAGAGCGAGCCTGCTCCCAGCTCGCTCTCCACTGTGACACTGCCCCCATGACTCTCCACCACGTGTTTGACGATGGCGAGCCCGAGACCGGTCCCACCTGTCGCCCGGGCTCGTGCGTTGTCGACCCGGTAGAAGCGCTCGAACACCCGCTCGACGTCGCGAGTCGGGATCCCCTCACCGGTGTCACTGATCCTCAGCACGGCTTCCTCAGCCACCACCTCGAGCTCGGCTCCGACCTTGCCGCCGGCCGGAGTGTGCCTGATGGCGTTGTCGAGGAGGTTCCGCACGGCGATTGCCAGGTCACGGCGGCTCCCGGCGACATGCACATCGGCCAGGTCGATCGTCAACTCGACCCCTCGCTCCTCCGCCCCCGAGCGAGCCCTCTCCACCTCCTCACGGACCAGATGCTGAAAGGCCAAGGGCTCCAGCTCGGGCTCGTCGCGTTCCAGACGTGACAGGTCGAGCAGATCGGCGACGAGACGATCGAGCTGCGCGGCCGAGCCACCTATCTGACGGGCGAAGTCGACGGCCGAGGCGTCTCCTCTCGACACCGCCAGCTGGAGGGCCTCCGAGGAGGCCACGATGGCGGAGACCGGCGTCTTCAGCTCGTGAGACGCGTTGGCGACGAAGTCGCGACGCACCGAGGCCGCTCGCTCTCGCTCGGTGACGTCGACCACTACCAGCAGCACCCTCCGATCTGCGGCGAATGGCGTGGCGATGGCCCGCAACACCCGTGCCGGCTTGCCGTGCTCTGCCATGGTGGAGGTCGTCTCGGCCGTGGCCCGCGCATCGTGCACCGCATCCTGGAACGAAAAGGGGGCCAGACCGGCGAGTGTCGGTGGGACGGCGCCGAGAAGGCTGTGGGCGGAAGGGTTGGCGTAGACCACCGCGTCCGCCTCGTCGAGGAGGATCGTTCCCTGCGGCAGGGCGGCCAGGACCACCTCGAGAGTCGACGACGAGCGCTCCGACTCCTTGAGACGGGA
>JBMDXS010000123.1:0-16509 GCA_048595045.1 Acidimicrobiia bacterium | reverse complement strand
CTGGAGCCACGCCCGAAGGGCATGCTCACTATTGCCCCGGTCATGTTCTGGCCCAGCTCGGGATGGCTCCGGTCGATGATGGTCCCGGTATCCGGATCGAGACCGCCCCAGAGGGAGAGCGGGGCGCTGAGAGTGAGGAGCTCTCCCCTCGCCGACCCAGCGACCAGCGTCCGGAAGCTCTCTCCACTCACCATCCCTCCCCCAGCTCGACACGTCCCGAAACGGCAGAGGAGACACATGCCTCGAGCCCGGCGAAGATCACTCCCACGCCCAGGTTCCCCGGCGCGTAGAAGGCCCATTTGGCCGAGTCGGTCATTACCCGCCCATCGACGTCGCCCATGATCGGCGTTATGTAGGTGCAGGTGTCGGTGACGATCGTGGCACCGAACGCCTCGATGGCGGCGATAACGCCGGTGAGCTCGAGCTCGCTGAGGACGTCGCGAGATGTGTTGACGTAGAAGGGGACCTTGCTCATCTTGCCGGCGACCATCCGGCCCAGATTCTCGAGCTCGCGGGCCGAGAAATGGGGTGTTCCGACGCTGATGGCGCCGAGTGGGCCCTCGCCGTGGTTCAGCGACTCCCGGGCCCTGATGAGATCGGAGACGCCGAGGGTCAGCTGTCTCGCCGGCGCCATGTGCTGTGTCGCCGCTTCGACGGTGGGTGCCTCCGGTGTCACCCCGGCGACGTGGAACATCGCCACCGCCCCCGAGGAGGCGGCGGCGGCCCCCAGCGCCTTGAGACGGTCCTCACCGGCGCGTCGGTCGAGGCCGGTGATCACCGCCACCTCCGCCCCCACGACCTCACCCAAGGCGTGGCCCAAGGCCGGGTAGAAGAGGTCGTCGTCGAGCATCCGATCGGGCACCTCGACATCGACACGAAGTGTCGCCCGTCTTCCCTCCTCGGTGTGGAGGCCAGTGGCCGGCGCCCGTCCGGTGAGGGCGCAGCAGACATCGAGAAAATCGCCGTAACGGGCGGTGCGCGCCCCGAGAACCGAGTTGGCGAAGACGATGGCGTTCGACTCGCCCCACGCGATCTGGTCGCCGAGACGTGGGCGGGCAGCGAGCTGATAGGGGGCGCAGGTCCAGGTCGGTGCACATCCCATGGCGAGATAGGCCTCCATGAGGGCGCGGGCCGCCTTCGCCCTGCCGGGATCGCCGCGGTAGAGGTCGGGGTGGAGCAGATCGAGGGAGGAGACGTTCATCGTCGTCGGAACCATCACCCGCCCCCCGCCTTCCACCAGGTCGCGGGCAAAGTCGAGCCCGGCCTCACCGTGATACAGGCCACCATCGATGTGGGCCGCGCTGATGTCGAGAAGGGCGGGTGCCTCTTCGGACTCGGCAACGGCGATCAGCAACTCCATGGCGGTCCTGACCGCCTCACCCGATCGCCCGGCGAGCATGGCCCGGTCGTTATCGGTGAGGAGCATCGTGGGTCCGTTGGGCCCGTCAGCCCTCGAAGGAAAGCGTCAGCTGGGCCTCCGGCCGATGATGACGTTCGACCCCGTTCCACATCAGGTGGTCCATGAACACCCAAGACCTGCGGTGTATCGCCGATGGCCCCCAGGCCTGCAACGCCGACTTGTGCACGGGGCACGGGTAGCCCTTGTTTGCCTCGAAGTTGTACCCGGGATGGTGATCCGCCACCTCACGCATGATTCGATCGCGGCTCACCTTTGCCAGGATCGAGGCTGCGGCAATGGACAGCGAGGTCCGATCACCACGGACGATCCGAGTCGCCCCGCCGACGAAGTCCCACTTCCCGTCCAGAAGGACGTGGTCGGGCACCGTCCCCAACCCGGCCAGCGCGCGCTGGGCCGCCAGGCGCTGGGCGTCGGACATTCCCAGCTCGTCGCACTCCTCGGGGCTGGCATGGCCAACCGACCAGGCGGCGCACCACCCCGCGATCCGCTCGAAGAGCGACTCCCGCTCGTCTTCGGTGAGCAGTTTCGAATCGCGGATCTTGTACACCCTGCGGTCGAGGGGAACGATGGCCGCTCCCACGGTGAGCGGCCCGGCCCATGCTCCCCGGCCCACCTCATCCATCCCGACCAGCACTTCGAGACCCCGGTCCCACAATCCCCGCTCCACCAGCAGGCCTGGCGCCTTTCGCTTCAGGCTGGGGCGAAGCTTGGGGGCGGTGGTGGTCATCGGCCGCCAGAGTAGATCCCAGCAGTGCAGACCGCGGGCACCTGTCTTTGATCAGTTGTTGGAGACATCCTCGGGAAAGGTGGAGACGAGGGCAAGATAGCCCTGCTGGCGACGCAGCACCCGCGACCATTGTCCCTCGGGGCGGTCGAACGGGTCGTCGGGTGATGCGGGGACGACATACCAGGAGCCCTCGGCGATCTCCGTCTCGAGTTGACCTGCCCCCCATCCCGAGTATCCGGAGTAGATCCGCACCGCGGTGGTGCCCTCACCGGGCTCAACCTCGAGGTCCACGATGGTCAGCCCGGGGACACCGGTGGGCTCCCCGGCCCGGCCGGTGGCCAGACCGATCGCCACCATGGGATCTACCGGCCCACCAACGTGGACCGTCCCCGGTTGTGCCGCCAACCGTCCCCATCCGGGGATATGCGTCTCCACCCGCTCCATGGTCGGCCGGTTCAGGACCAAGCCAAGGCTCCCCTCGCCGTCGTGCTGGAGGATCAGCACCACCGATCGCCAGAAGTTCGGATCGATCAGGAGCGGTGTCGCCACCAGGAGCTGCCCACTCAGGCTCTTTTCCACGTGGACATCGTGCCACAGCACGCGGGATTCATGTCATCTGCCGGTCGAGCTGCTTTATGGTTCCCTTGTGAGGGCCCTGGTAAAGCACCCCAACGAGGTCGGGTTGAGTCTCGACGACGTGGACGTCCCCGTCCCGGGACCGGACGACATCCTGATCAAGGTCTTGACGACGGGGATCTGTGGGACCGATCTCCACATCTTCAACTGGGACGACTGGGCCCGGGCCACTGTGCCGGCGCCGATAACGGTCGGTCACGAGTTCTCGGGCGAGATCATGGGCATCGGCTCCAACGTGTCGGGGTTCGAGATTGGTGAGCTGGTCGGGGCCGAGGGTCACGTGGTCTGTAACCGGTGCCGGAACTGCCTCGCCGGCAGACGTCATCTCTGTTACGACGCACGTGGTATCGGGATCAACCTTCCGGGTGCCTTCGCCGATTACGTCACGATCCCGAAGTCCAACGTGTGGCGCCATCAGGAAGGGCTGGACCCCGAGATCGCCGCCCTCTTCGACCCTTTCGGCAATGCCGTGCACACGGCGCTCGAGTTCGAGGTCCTTGGCGAGGACGTCCTCATAACCGGGGCGGGCCCGATCGGGCTGATGGCCTGTGCCGTCGTGGCCCACGCCGGGGCTCGCAATGTCGTCGTAACCGACGTCAACCCGTTCCGGCTCGACCTGGCCAAGCGCATGGGGGCCGACCGAGCAGTCGACATCCGGGTCGAGGACCTCCACGACGTCCAGATGGAGCTCGGGATGACCGAGGGCTTCGACGTGGCGCTCGAGATGTCGGGCAGCCCATCGGCCATGGAGGACATCCTTCAGAACACGATCCACGGCGCCAACATCGCCATCCTCGGAATTCCGGCCGACCCGTTCCCCATCGATTGGAGCGTGGTCATCTTCAACATGCTCAACCTGAAGGGCATCTACGGGCGGGAGATGTTCGAGACCTGGTACAAGATGAATGTCCTCATCCAGTCCGGGGTGGACATCAGCCCCGTCATCACGCACCGTTTCGAGGTCGAGGACTTCGAGGCTGCATTCGAGGCCACCGCATCACAGGAATCGGGCAAGGTGCTGATCAGATGGTCCGACCCGGCGTGAGCACCGGGAGCAGGGCGAACTCGTCGACGTCGATCGCCCTCAGGATCGGCTGGACCAGGGCCGGCATGCGTCTCGAGCCCTCCGCCCCGATCAGCCGGGGAGGGCCGACCCGGTAGCGTCTCCTTCTCGCAATCACCTCTCCCCCGCCGGCGGCCTCGAGGTTCTTCAACCAATCGGTGCCCGGCCCATAGGTGAGTGCGACGATCACGTCTTCATCATCCATCCAGGCGTTGACCGGCGTGCGGTAGACCTTGCCCGACTTCCTCCCCCGGTGAACGACGAGAGCGAACCAGGGGAGCCGGGCGGCCAGGGGCCTGGTGATGCGATTGGTCACCACGCGGTTGAACCGGGCGAACGACCGAGGAATGGGCACGATCAGATCCGGGCGTCGATCCAGGCGACGATCTCCGCGACGATCTCTGGGCCTTCTGGCTCGTTGAGGATCTCGTGCCGCAGGGCCGGATATAGACGACGCTCCACGTTGGGCAGCTCAGCCAAGACCGCAGTGGACTGTGCCGGCACGATCGGGTCAGCGCCGCCGTGAAGGACCAAGGTCGGGACCGACAGGTCGCTCAATCCCTCGTTCAGCTCGTCCATGGCCTCGAACAAGGCCGCGCCGAGGCGCACGGAAGATTTCTTGAAAGCGAGTGGATCAGAGAAGTAGGCCTCGCCAACCGCGGGGTCGCGTGAGAGCTGGTCCCCCCTGAGGGCGTTGGCCACGGTGACCGTCGGAGCGATGCGGGCGCCGACCGAGGCCACGGCGCGTTGCCAGGCCGCTCCACCGGCCAGGGCGGGGGCGGAGAGAACCAACAGATCCGGTGCAGGGCGGCCGGAAAGGGCGTAGCCGAGAGCGAGGTTGCCTCCCATCGAGTGCCCCATCAACACAACCGGGGCTCCCTGCTCCCTGGCCCACTCCACGTGTCGCTGGATCTGATCGTGATAGCGGCCCCACTCATCGATGTCACCACGCGGGCCACCCGATGCCCCGAATCCGATCAGGTCGAACGAGCGAACATGCATCCCGGCTTCGGCAAGGAGTGAACCCGTCCGCTCGTACCGCCCGCAGTGCTCGGCGATCCCATGAATGAGGACGACATACGCTCGTGGTGCCCCGTCGGGCGCCCAGTCCCTCACCAGTTCGATCCCGATGCCCTCCACGGGCACCGGGCGCGCCACACCTGCCATCGTCACTCCTCGGTCGGCGAGGTGTGATCCTAAGACGACTCAGTCGAAGACATATCGAGTCATGTCATCGGGAAACCGGGACCAGGCGATGCCCTTCTCAGGTGTGAGCACACACATTCCCCCCGCCTCCTCACCCGACCAGGCGTCGGGAGCAGGTTCATAACCGAGTCTCCGGTACTTACGGGAGTATTCGGCGGAGAGACGCTCGCCGAGCTCACCGCCGATCGGTGCGGACGGCCGTGACATCCCCTCGATGATGGTCACCGTGGTGCCGCTCTCCAGGTGGAGCACACATGCCGGGTTCGAGGCCAGGTTCCGGGCGTGGCGTGTCTCCGGTGATCCGTCGTACCAGAAGGAGTCGTCGAGCCAGACCCCCCAGCGAGGCACGACATGTGGGCGCCCGTCGGGCCGGGTGGTCGCCAACCAATACTCCGTGGACTCCACCAGCCAGTCCTCGACGTCTGCCCAGGGCAGGTAGGCGCCCTCCTCGGTCACGCCGTAGCCATCGGGAACCTCGGGGCGTCCGAGGATTCGAGCGCTCATTTCCTCTCCCTGTGAAACGGGGGCTCCGCGACCCGGCCGGGAACCCAGCGATCCCGGATCTGCACCTCGATGTCCGCCCCCGATGGGGGTGGCGAGACATAGGCCAGCCCGATCCCCATGTCCAGCATTGGGCTGATGTTCCCCGAGGTGACGGTTCCTTCTCCGTCCGGTGTTCGGACCGGATAGCCATGCCTGGGAATCCCCTTCTCCTCGAGGACGAACCCGGTGAGGCGACGATCTACACCCCTCGCCATCTCGGCCTCGAGCGCTGTCTTCCCCCGGAACTCGTGGCGCAGGTCGACGGCGAAGTCGAGACCGGCCTCGAGGGGTGTCGTGCTCTCGTCGAGGTCGGACCCCCACAGTGGAAGACCCGCTTCGAGACGCAGCGTGTCGCGAGCAGCGAGCCCACACGGCGTAGCCCCGGCGGACACCAGGGCCTCGACCAGACGCTCTCCGGTGTCGGGGTCGACACACACCTCCCCGCCGCGCTCACCGGTGTATCCGGTCCCGGCCAATCGAACCTCCCTGCCCTCCCATTCGGCGGTAGCAGTGCGGAACCGCTTCGGGGCCACTCCCAGCAATGTCTCGAGGAGGGTCGGAGCTTCCGGCCCCTGGACTGCGATCAAGACCGATTCTGGCCTCAGGTCGCCCACCGAGCATCCGGGCTCCGCAAGGAACGCGGCCATGACCCGGTCGTGGTTGGCCGCGTTTGGGAAGACCCAATATCTCTCCGGCTGCCACCACCACACGACGAGATCATCGACGATTCCCCCTGATTCGTTCAGGAACAGTGTGTATTGGGTTCTCCCGGGGTCGAGCATGGCCACGTTGTTGCTGGTGAGAGTCAACAACGCCGACTCCGCCCCTGGCCCGCTCAACTCGAACCGGCCCAGATGTGTGACGTCGAACCAACCACAGGCCGATCTCACCGCACGATGCTCGGCGAGGACCGAGGTGTACTGAACCGGCATCTCCCAACCACCGAAGTCGACGAACTTGGCGCCAAGACCCTGGTGCAGGTCGTGCAGGGGCGACCGGTTCATCCGGTCAGACGCTCGCCACGCTCCTCGAGACGGACCACGGCGGGTCGGCCCGGTATCCGGGTCGGGGCCGGTGATTCGTCCATGTTCTCAGGTCCTTCCAGGCCGTACTTGACCACCAGGTTGAGATAGTCACGCTGATAGAACAGCTTGCAGTTGATCTCGGGGTAGAGCTCCTTGAGACGCCGCAACTTCCCGTTCTTCTTCGTCACCAGCTTCTGGCTCATGGTCGTGATCTCGATGTAGAGGTCATCTTCCGGTAGGTAGAAATCCGGAGTGAAGTACTTGGTGGGGTTCCCGTCACCGTCCCAGGCGATGGGAAAGGAGCGTGGCTCGTAGTCCCAGGGCACCTCATAGAAGTCCAGGAGAAGTGCGAACTGGCGCTCGCTGTTGTGGGCGAACTCGGTGTCGTGCGCCGAAAGACGTTCGCTGATCAGGTGGCTCCTGCCTCGACTGCTTCAGCCAGCTCGTCGCCGGGGAACAGGTGGTGTATGTCACCCTCCACCTCGTCCTGCACCGGCCCGATGGCGATGCCAAAGACGCCCTGTCCCCGCCGGAAGACATCGACCACCTCCTGCTCGGAGTGGGCGGCGTAGATGGTCTGACCGTCACTGAGCAGGGTCACATCGGCGAGGGGTCGCTCCGAATCGAGCTGCTCGGCCAGGATCGTCACCGCGGAGCGAATCTTCTTCAGGCTCATGCCGGCGTCGAGGAGCCTCTTGATGACCTTGAGCTGGACGACATCGGAGAAAGAGTAGAGCCGTTGTGATCCTGAGCCGGTCGCCTGTTGCAGTGATGGCCGAATCAGGTTGGTGCGCGCCCAGTAGTCGAGTTGCCGGTAGGTGATCCCGACCAGCTTGCATACCTGAGGGGCGCGGTAGCCCAATTCCCGCTCCTGGGTCATCTGAGGCCTCCGGGTTACAACAGTGTAACTCTGCCGTCGAGGGCAAACTACCGCCATTGGGGTCGGCGTGTCAATGAAATCTGTGGATAAACCTGGGGAAAGCGGTCAATCGCCGCTTTCCGGGGCCCCACCGAGGAAGTCCTCCACCGTGGCCTCCTCGAGAAACTCCCGGAAACGGGCCACCTCTTCCTCCTCGTTCTCCGACTCCTCCTCGAAGAGGACGCCGGCGTCATCCAGGACAGCAGGAAGGGCGAAAACCGGGGTCCCGGTACGCACGGCGAGGGCGATGGCGTCCGAAGGACGGGAGGAGACATGGACCTCTCGGCCCGAGATGTCGAGGGAGAGGTCGGCGTAGAAGACCGAGTCCCTCATCTCGGTGATCACCACCCGTACCGCCAGCGCGCCTAGCGCATCGATGACCGAGCGCATCAGGTCATGGGTGAGAGGCCGGGGCGGGACTACTCCCTCCAAGGCGGTGGCTATGGCCGTCGCCTCGGACCCGCCGATCCAGATCGGCAGGTATCTGGGGCCCTCGGACTCGCGCAGGAGAACGATCGGCTGGTTCGATGGGAGCTCAACCCGCACGCCCACCACTTCCATCGCGATGAGGGCCTCTTTGTCACCCGGCATTTCCCTCTGCAGGTTATCACCGGGCTTGTCTTGCCCACCGGGGTGGGTCGGACATGCCCAGAGATCTGGCCAGGATCGCCGGGTCCTCGACGAAGGACTCCATGTCGAGAACGGCCCAGATCGATCTGAGGTTGCGATACAGGCCCTGCCAATCCATCCCGTAACCGACCAGGTACTCGTCTCCGACCTCGAACCCGCGGTACTCGATCGGGACCTCGGTGACACGACGTGCCTTCTTGTCCACGAGCGACGCGGTGGCCACGCTCGTCGCCCCACGATCCATCATCATCCGCCTCAGGACCGAGAGGGTGAGACCGGTGTCGATGATGTCCTCGACCAGGATGACATCCCGATCGAGGACCGGGATCGACAGGTCCATTGCGATACCGATGCGCCCGCTCTCCCCGAATCGGTTCAGCCCGAGGAAATCGACCTCGGCCGGGAGCTGCACCGACCGAACCAGATCCGCGGCAAATGGCACCGAGCCGGTGATCACCACGGTGAACAGTGGGTCCCGCCCCGCGTAGTCCTCGGTGATCGCCTTGCCCAGTTCCCCGACCCGTGATGCTATGTCCGCTTCTGAAACGACCTCTACCGAATGATCGAACTCGGTCATCACGCCCCGAGGGCGAGGTCCAACCAGAAGCGCATCGTCTCTATCACTGTCCTCGGCCCTGGCTCGGGGCTCCTGGTGACTTCGACGATCGGCGGAGGAGCCGGCTCAGGCATCTCGCGCAGCGGGCCCGGGCTCTCCAACATAAGGCCCTGACTGGCCAGATGGAGATACGTCTCCATGCTGGCGAGGGATGCGAGTGGATCGGTGGCCCGTCTGCCCTGGACGGCGGCGTACGAAGCACCGGTCGACGCGTCCCCGAAAAAGCCGAGCTCCTCGAACCCGTAGTCGAACAGGGCGGTCGCATCCGAGAAATGAGCCCTCTCGCCGTCGGAGCCGAGCAGGACCGCATAGAGGCGCCGGCCTTCCCGCTCGGCGGAGGCGACGTAGGTGAGGAGTGCTTGTGCGGTGAATCCGGTCTTGAGCCCGAGCGTTCCGGGGTACGACCACAACATGAGATTGGTCGAGCTTCCGGTCCGCGGAGTGCCGTCCGGGGCGGGTGGGAAGACGAGCTTCTTGGCCTTGACCACCTCGGCGAACTCGGGCATGCCCATCGCGATCCGGCCAAGCTCGAGGAGGTCCCTGGCGGTGGTGTGGTGGTTGGGTGCATCGAGACCATGGGGGTTGGCGAACGAGGTGTGTGTCAGCCCCAGCTCGGCGGCCCTCTGGTTCATCAGGTCGACGAAGTCCTCCACCGAGCCCGAGATGTGCTCGGCGATGGCCGTGGCGGCGTCGTTGGCCGAATGGATCATCAGTGCCTTGAAGAGAGCGTCCATCGCGACGGTCTCACCTGGCACCAGGTCGATCTCCTTCTCACCTGTCTCTGCGGCGCGTTGTGACACGGTGACCAGGTCCTCGGGCTCCGAGCGCTCGATGGCGAGCAACCCGGTCATGATCTTGGTCACCGATGCCATCGCCCTCTCCTGATCGGCGTTGAGCTCGGCGATCACGGTGTCGGTGGACTCGTCGTAGAGGATCCAGGCCGCCGCGGTGATCGTCGGCGGTTCCGGTGTGGGAAAGGTCTGTTGGACAGGGGCCGGGTAGGTGAAGGGGGCAGCCGAGGCCGGCATGGCCAGGGCCGACAGGACGAGGGCTATTGCCCCCGACAGACGAAGCGATCTCTTCATGAAGTGACTTGTTGTTGCAGTTCGACGTCGAGCATGGCCCGGTGCATCGCCTGAACCGAGCCACCGCTCAGCTCGAGGAGGTCCACGGCACGTGCCCGCGCCTCGGGGTTACTCGCCCGAAGCAGCGGTGCGGCGAGCTGACGAAGCAACTCGGCCTCACGGTCCACGGAGAGACGAACGGCCCGGAGATGCCTTGCCTCGAGGCCCTGGTCCATCAGCCGCTTCGCCTCCGTGGCGACGATACCCGTTTCCGGGGCGAATACCTCTGGCTCGCCGAGCGGCCGGACCACCCCGACCTCCAGCAACTCATCCAGCTCCTCGGACGAGAGCCCCGAGCGGCGCAAGAGATCCTCCCGGCTGAGTGGCTCGCCCTTGGGCTCGAGACCCGGTGGGGCGGAGCCCGTTCGAGTTGCGATGTCTTCCCCACGCTCCCAGAGGGTCAACTTCGACTTGATCACTTTCAGCGGGAGAAAATGGTCTCGTTGCTGTTGAAGGATGAACTTGAGACGTGCCAGATCCTGCTGATCGAATTGCCGGTAGCCGCTGTCGGACCGACCCGGGTCGATGAGCCCCTGCGATTCGAGGAAGCGGATCTTCGACACCGAGACATCGGGGAAGTCGTCCCGAAGGAGATTGATCACCTCCCCGATGCTCAAGGGACGGCTATCGGTCATCGCCATGGGCGACGACGAAGTGGAACCTCCCCACGAGCACCTCGTCACCCGCTTTGAGTGTCGCCTGGTCCACCCTGGCATCGTTGACGTAGGTGCCGTTGGTGGAGCCGCTGTCCTCGACCATGAGGCCGTCGTCGCCTACGAGAAAACGGCAGTGCTGGCGCGAGACAGTGACGTCGTTCAGGAAGATGTCACTCTCCGGGTGCCGGCCGACCGTGGTGTTCCCCTCGGCGAGGAGATAGGTCATGCCGGTCCGGGGGCCCCGCTCGACGATGAGGGCGTAGCCGGCGAAGCCTTCCAGGCTGGAAGCCTCCTCCCTGGTCATCGGGTGATCGGCCCGATCCTGGAGCGGGACGTACACCACGGTGGGGTCACCATCCACCTCAGGTCGAGGGTTGGCCTGCTCCTCTTCGGCCGGTGGTCGTTCGTCGGTCACGGAGGGGATGATAGGTAGACGCGGTCCCTGAGCCGGGTGACCCTATTCCGTCAAATCACGGTATCCGGCAGCGTCGAGGAGACCGTCGGCCGGCATCTCATCGGCCAAGCTGAGCACCACGAGCCAGCCGTCCTCATAAGGGCTCTGATTGACGAGCTCCGGGCTCGCCGATATGGCCTGGTTCACCTCATTCACCTTTCCCGCGAAAGGGGCGTAGACCTCACCAACGGACTTCGTGCTCTCCACCTCCACAAGGACGTCGTCCTTGGCGACGTCCTTGCCCAACTCCGGCAGCTCGACATAGACCACGTCCCCGAGCTGGTCCTGGGCGTAGTCGGTGATCCCGATCCGGACCAGGCCGTCGCCCACCTTTCGGATCCACTCGTGCTCCTCCGTGTAGAGCAGATCATCGGGAATCTCCATCAAGCCTCCTCGGGATGCGGCGGGGACTCTAACGCCGCGATCTTGGCCCGACTGTCGCCTATGTACAAGAAGGCCACGTACCAGTACAGGACGAGGCCGATGATGCCGAGGGTCCAACCGACCGGTCGGAGCAGCCACTCCATGACCCCGGCGGCGGCCAGGTAGAAAGCCGGGATTGCGCCGTAGAGGGCGAAGGTGGCGGCCTTGCCCAGGAAACGCACCTCCACGGTGCCCCCGCCACGCACGGCGAGATTCAGCGCCACCACACCCATGAGGATCTCCCTGGCGATCAGGCCCCAACCGAGCCAGGCCGGCAGGACATCCGCGATGAGCCCGCCGACTACCGCCGAGGCGATCATGAGACGGTCGGCCACGGGGTCGAGCACCTTGCCCAGCTCGCTCACCTGCCCGAGCCGTCTCGCGAGATAGCCGTCGACCCAATCGGTCCAGCCGATTATGAAGACGATCCAGGCGGCCAGGGTGACGTCGTCCTCGACGAGCAGCGCCCACCAGAAGACCGGGATGGCGAGAAGGCGGACAAATGAGACCAGGTTGGGGATGGTCAGGATTCGACTGCTCGGAGCCGTCTCGGTCACGACTCGCAGGCTAACCGTGGTGATCCGGGCGATTGGGTGAGCGCCTGGAGGTCAGGATCGAGGGCGGAGGTCTTCGAGGCCCCCGAGCCGGCCCTGGATGCCTCCCAACACCCCATGCTCTGCGAAGCCGACCCGATCCGAGCGGTAGGCCTCGACGATCTCGGGATGATAGAGCACGAGGTAGGGCAGGTCCCGTGCCACCGCCTGCTCCATCCCCCACAACGCCGCCCGCGCCTCCTCCGGGGCTGTTGCCGCCTGGTACAGAGCGAGATCGGCATCGAAGTCGGGAGCGGAGTAACCGGTGGAGTTGGCCACCGCGCCCGTGGCGAAAAGCCAGCGGTGATAGTCGGGCAGGACAGGATTGCCGAGTGTCCAGCCAAGCACGTACATGTCGTACTGTCGGGCACCGGCGGCGTCTTCGGAGAAGGCGAGGTCCACGACGGTGTCGAAGTCGGTCACCACCGGCCGCACGTCGTAGCCAATTGTCTCCAGGGTGGTCTCGATCCGTGACGTGTAGTCGGGCCGGGCCGGGTCGTACTCGTCTCCCGGGGTGAGAATGGTGAGAGGCGCCGGCGGCCTTCCATCGATGGTCAAGCCGGTTCCCTGGGTCAGGGCCCCATCGACCACCGTCGGGAGGGATTGCCAGGCGTATCCGGCCCCCTGAAGCCCGGAGACAGCTTCTGCGATACGGTCCTCCAGGCTGCGGGTGTACGGCGAGGAAATGGCTGCCGCTTGATCTTCGTCGAACCAGGAAGCGTTGGCCGAGGACAGCATGGTGTAGGCGGTATCCGCCTCCTGGGCCAGGGTCTCGGTAACCGATCCCCGATCCAGGAGTAGGGCCAGGCTTCGCCGGAACTCCGGCCGCGACATGGGGTCCCTGGTCAGGTTGAACCCGAGATAGCGCACCGAGTTGGCCGGGCTCCGCTCGATGACCACTCCATCCGTGCCCGCCAGGGTCGATACTCCCCCGTTGCTGAGGCCGTTCGGGTCGAGAATCGTGTCGATGGCTCCCGCCCTCACCGCGGCGACAGCCGCTTCCTCGTCGGGGAAGATCCTGTAGATCACCCTGCTGGCACTACTGCCGGGATGGCCCGGGTTGGCCACAGCTTCGATCATGTCAGTGCCGACATTCACGATCTGCAGAGGTCCACCCGAGACGCCGGGGTCATCGAGTGCGTACAGGTCGGCCGCGGAACCGGCCCTCTCGGACTGCTCCGCCCAGACGTGGGCGGGCATGATCGGGGCCAGGCCCAGCCCGTACGGCCAAAGCCCGAGTCCGGGCCGGGTCGCGAACTCGATCCGCAGTTCGGTGTCCGACTCGGCCACCATCTCCTCGATCTCATCCTGGTAGGCGTCCGCCCAACCACCGCCGAGGTCGAGCCGACGCACCGTTTCGAAGGTGTAGACCACGTCCTCGGCGGTGACGGGCACGCCGTCCGACCAGGCCAGGTCGTCGCTGAGCCGGATGCGGACACGCCAGCCTTCCTCGTCCTCGGTCGGATCCGCCTCCCCGGCCGCGAGCTCGGGGATCAGTGTGTTGGCGGCCGGATCAATCGCATAGAGGGCGGGCTTGGTGGGGCCGAGCACGTAAGCGTTCCACGCGGTGGGCTCTGCCCCTATGTACTCCCAGTAGTTGGTGGTGGTGACACCGGCGAGCAGGCCGACGCGGTAGATGAAGTCAGGATCGGCCACGGTCGATCCGGCCGCCGCTTCCGATGCCAGGGTGGTCGGGACCGGGTCGGCCAACTCTGTTGAAGGAGCATGGCTCGACTGGATCTGGATGAAGGCCGCGACGACGACACCGATCAGCACCACGCCGGCCGCGAAGGCCCTGAAGGTCTTGCTGGGCATGCTCGGATGGAATCGGCAGTGACGGCACCACACTTGACGTCGATCTCGATCACCCCTCGTTCCGTTTCGATCCGCCGCCCGGCTACGATTGATACGGTCGACGACCCGGGCTGTGGCGCAGTTTGGTAGCGCACTTGGCTGGGGGCCAAGGGGTCGTGGGTTCAAATCCCGCCAGCCCGACCCTGTGACGGCCCGCCTGCTGCGGGCGGCTCAGCGGATGAAGTGCCAGGTCACGATGTTGTCGAGAGATGGCGGCTCGGGTTTACGACGGCCGCGGTCGGGGACTTCGAACGGCTCCTGACTCGACCCCAGTGCGGCGACGACCAACCCACGAAGTGCGAACGCCTCGATCCTCGACATCCTCGCCGGCTCCCCAGAGCCACGCCTTGCCGAAAACCCCAGCCCGATGGCTATTGACGAGACCATCCCATCCACATGATCGGCACGATGCGCTCAGTCTTTAGCCTCAGCGCGGGAAGGCATCGGGGCGTCACCTCGGATATGTCGACGATGAGCTCGGGATGAACCGATGCGGTTTCTTCAGGACCCTCCACCTCGAAGAGATGATGGCCGCCTTCGTCCTCGCTGGGTGCCGGCACGACCCCCGGATCCTCCCATGGGTCTCCGTCTCCGCGGTGCCGGACGCTGGGTGAACTGCTACCAGAGGTCTACTGCCAGGCTGCTCACAACCCGACCCTGACCGGGCCGGGTCGGGATCAGACCGGGAGGGGAACAAGCTACGTCTGCCATTTGAGAAGAGGGTCAATCGGGTTGCCGGTGGATGAAACCTGAGAGTGCACCTCATCGCTGCTGGAATCCCCATGTGCCTGACCAGAGCCGGCTACGGGTCTGTACTCGAGCATGACCCTGTTCGCCCTCGTTCTCGCTCTCCTCGCCGCGGTCATGCACGCTGTGTGGAACCTGCTGGTCAAACGAAGTGATGACCACCTGGTGGCGGCCTGGACGGTCGTGGCGGGCGCAGCGGTGATCGCTCTGCCCATCCTCTCGATGAACGGTGTGCCCGATCGCTCCGTCTGGGACTTGATCGTCATCTCGACGCTCATCCAGGTCGGATATGTGCTGATGCTTGCATCCGCCTATCGGGTGGGCGATCTCTCCTTCGTCTACCCGCTGGCCCGTGGGACCTCGCCCGTCCTCGTCGCGTTGGCGGGAGTGACGTTCTGGGGTGATGAGATCTCGATCGCGGGGTGGGCGGGGGTGGCACTGGTGACGGTCGCTCTGGTGATCCTGGCCTGGCGGCGGGCCGACAGGTCAGGGATGGGCGCTGCGGTGGTCACCGGCTTCCTCATCTCGGGGTACACCTCGGTCGATGCCGCGGCGGTGAGAGAGCAGGGCGAAGCGCTCTCCGTGATCGCGGCAGAGTTCGTCCTGCTCGCGTTGACCTTGGGCCTGGTTGTCCTGGTCTTGCGGGGGCCGGTGGCGATGGTGGGGATGTTCCGGTCGGATTGGCGCTCCGCCGTCATCGGGGGGTTTGCCACAGGGACCGCATATCTGTTGGTGATGATCGCGGCCCTCAGCGCCCCGGTCGGGTTGGTCTCAGGGGTCAGAGAGACCTCGGTGCTGATCGCCGTGGTCGCCTCCCGCTTGCTCCTCCAGGAGGACGTCAGCGGAGCGCAGATCTGGACCGTGGCCACCGCCACTCTCGGCATCGTGCTGATCGCTCTGGGCTGAGCCTCCCCGAACAGGTGTGAGATGGTCGACCGCCGGCACCACCACCGTCGCCAGCTCCCCGACCTCCGCGGCGACCTCTCCGACCAGGACCGTGCCGGCCAAGCCCGCGGCCACGCCGGCCGCTGCATCGACCCAGGAGTCACCGACGTACAGCATTCGGGCAGGGACGACCCCCATTGCCCGAGCAGCCTCGAGCAATGCGTCAGGGGCCGGCTTCGGATGCAGACCCTGATCCCCCGACACGACGGCGTCGACGAGATCGCCGATCCCAAGAGCGATGATGGCGGCATCGATAGCGCTGCGATCGTCGCTCGAGACGATGGCGAGTCTGATCCCCTGCTCCTTGAGTGCACGCAGGGTCAGGTCGACCTCCCCCAGCGGCACCAGGTTTCCCTTCTCCCCCGCCAGGGCCGACGTGTGACGGGCCGCAGTCGCGACAGCATGGCCATCCGAAGAGCCGTGCTCCCCGAGCACCTCCAGGGTGATCTCGTAGAGCTGGCCCACGGTTCCCACTGCGAACAGGCCGCCCCCGACCAGGTGATCCTGGTCGAGGTCGAGCCCCATCCTCGCCGCCAGCTCGGCCATCAGCCCGGCATCGCCCCCGGCCGCAGTCTCGACCCATGCGCGTGCCGCCGGGCCCCAGGCAGCATCCAGGTCGATGAGCGTGCCATCTTTGTCGAAGGCGACAGCGTCCACGTCGAAAATCACTCCCCCGGCTGTCACCATTGCCATGAATTCAGGCCATCACCCAGCAGGCATGGGCCGGGAACGAGATCTGGGTCGAGTCCCCCGCCTCGGGCAGTTCGAGTAGCCGCTCGTTGAACAGGTCTGCGATCAGCTTGCCCTCCTCCACCGCGATCTGGACCCTGACTATCGAGCCGAGGAAGGTCACGGTCTCGACGATGCCCTCGAGGACGTTCTCCTCCGCGTCATCGAGGGTGATCTCCTCGGGTCGCATCATCAGGGA
>JBMDXS010000122.1:0-8826 GCA_048595045.1 Acidimicrobiia bacterium | reverse complement strand
GACCGGGTACGAGCCGGTGACCGAGCAAGGGGAAACCAGGTTCCGTAACTGCCCCTTCCACGTGCTGCGGGACAGGGATCGTGACACCACCTGTGGGCTCAACCTGGCTCTGGTGGAGGGCATGGTGGAGGGCTCGGGCTCCAAGACCGATGCGGTTCTCGCCCGCGAGGAAGGGTATTGCTGTGTCCGGCTCAGCCCTCCGGTCAGCCAATAGACAAATCGGTGGCTGGAAGAGTGCATATCGATCAGCCCCGATAAGGGGTCGCGTATCCGCTGAGTCTCCTTGAGCTCGCCACCGGTGACCAAGACCTCCATTCCTGCCACGGGCTGAGCCAAGCGCGGCCGAGCCAAGTCAGACCTCTGCCTGGGTCTCCTCGCCCCACCAAGCGAGCGGTTCTTTTCCTCACCAAGGCCCTTTCTAAAAATGATCTTGACATGCTTTAGAAAGTCCGGCAGTCTATAACTCAACACATTCAATTTTAGATGTGGAGTCCCAACCCGGGACTCATCGAGAGAAAGGACAGCCATGATCACCGACCACCGCCGGCTCCTCGGAGTCGTAGTCGCAAGCGTGCTGGCCCTGGGCGCCTGCACCGGAGTGACGACCGAAGACACGATTCCCGACACGACTCAGCCAGCATCCACCACAGCGACCACCGAGTCGGCCACCGAGACGACCCAACCCCCGGCCTCCTCCACCACCGCGATGGAGACCATCGAACCGGCCGACTTCGAAGTCCAGAACGGGGTCTACAGCGCGATGCGTGACCTGTGGTCGGATCACATGCAGTGGACCTATTCGACGGTCGACGCCTTCTTTCACAACCAGGACGAGCTACAGCCGACGCTCGATCGGCTCCTCGCCAACCAAGCCGATATCGGCGCCGCCATCGAGCCCTTCTACGGTCAGGCCGCTGCAGACCAGCTGACCAATCTCCTGACTACCCACATCGATCAGGCCGTCCCGGTACTCACGGCCGCGCAAGCCGGGGACACCGCGGCGCTGGAGACCGCTGTGGCCGACTGGTACGGCAACGCCGAGGAGATCGCCGACTTCGTGTCCGCAGCGAACCCGGAGAACTGGCCACAGTCAGCCACACGGCCGATGCTCGAGAGCCATATCGACACGACCATCGCCTACGCGACTGATCTGCTCGAGGGTGACTACACCAGTGCGATCGAGCACTTCGACGAGGCCAACCACCACATGATGATGCTGGCCGACACTCTCGCCGCCGGAATCATCGCCCAGTTCCCCGACCAGTTCGGCGGATGACATCAAGGCCGGCCGGAGCCTCCCCAACACCATTGCCGAGGCTCCGGCCGACCCCTGACTCGCAGGCGGAGACACCAGTGGCACCAACGCTCAAAACTCCCGACCAACCTTCGGAGACAACAGTGACCACCATTGCAGTCGAGAACAGGTCATCGCAGCAGCGAACCCTGGCCTGGGTGATCGCCACGTTCGCGATCGCCGGTGGGCTGATCCACCTCGAGGCCTCCATCGATCACCGTGACCGCATAGTCATCGCCATCGGGTTCGCGGCCATGGCCATCACCCAATTGGCAGTGGCCGGTCTCATCTTCATCCGCCCATCGCCCACGGTCGTCTTCGGGATGGGAGCGCTCCATACCGGCATCGCCCTGGTCTGGATCATGTCACGCACCATCGGACTGGCGTTCATACCGGGGGCCGAACATCCAGCCCGGGTCGGAGTCTCCGACGTGGTGGCCAACACCTTCTCGATCGCCGTGGTCGCTTTCACGATTGTCGCCCTCTCCCTCGACCGGTCTGACCAGGCCCTCACCCGAACGGCTACCCCCCGCACCATCAGACTGGTGGCATCGGTCGGCGCACTGATCCTCACCGTCGCCGCTATCAGCGTGCCCCACGACCACGCCGATCACCCTGGAGTCTCGGTCGCGGCTCCCACCACCCACAGCCACGACCGTTAGCGTCGCTACGGGTCGACTACCACCCTGCCTCGCATTGTCGGGTGGATGGCGCAGAAGTACTCGAACGATCCCGCTGCAGCGAAAGTCACACTGCCGCTTGCGCCTCCTTCGATGGGGCCGGTGTCGAAGTCGTCGCTGGTGACGGTGTGAGGGGTCGGATCGCGGTTGCTCCATGTCACCGTGGAACCGACGGATACTCCTAGCTCGGCGGGTGCGAAGGCGAACTCGGCGATGATCACCGAGGTACTGGACGCGGCTTCGTCTGAACCTGGCACCGCCGGCGTGTCTGGAAGCGGGTTCAGCGAGGGGGCACCCTCGTGGACGGTGAAGGTCATCTCCATACCGAGTTGGTCGTGTTCGCCATGCGCATCCTCGATGGGACAGTCGATCTCATACGTTCCAGGGGCCAGGTCGGCGACGAGGAGAGAGGTCTCCCCGGGACTCACTGCCTTGGCGCGCCACTCGAGCCTGTCGTCACCCGACCCGGCGGTGCGGATGCGTAGGGCGTGGGGGACCGTCCCGAGATTGCGGAATCGGAACGTGATCGTCCCCGGGGGCGCCTCCTCGGCGGACGGGACCAACGCCCACTCCCCGAGAGCGATCTCGACGCCCGGGCTGCCTGCCCCGGGGAGCTGCAAGGTTTCGACCGGGGCGCCGCTGCTATCCGTCGCGGTAGCGGCGTTAGTCCCGCCACTGGCAGGCGTTGAGGAGGTAACGACAGGGCCCGAGCCGATGGTGGCTTCCGATGGCCCGGTTGTGGCGCCCGGGTTGGCGGTACAGGCCAACAACAGGCACCCCAAAGAGACGACATTGAGGGCTCTGGTGAGTTTCATGGCTCCACGGTTTTGGTGCACGCGCCAAGCATCTCTGGAAAACGGTCAGGTAGACGTCAACGTAACTTCAGCAAACCCTCAAGGAGGGTGACGTCGGCGGCGACTGGCGCCTCTGATTCCTCCCGACCCTCGTGTCCACCATGAAGGAGATTGAAATGAGCCTGACCCACCTCAACCCGGCCGAACTGCACACCAACCCCGCGTTCTCGCAAGGAGTCCGCATCGACGGCGGCTCCCTGCTCGTCGTCGGGGGCCAGAACGGCACCGACGGGTCGGGCAACATCGTCTCCGACGACCTCGGCGAGCAGACGATGCAAGCGCTCAGAAACGTGCTCACCTTGTTGGCCGAGGCACACGCCGACCAGAGTCATGTTGCCAGACTGACCATCTATCTACAGGCGGGCGGGGACGTGAGCGCCGGTTACGAGGCCGCCGCCGCGGTCTGGGGACCGCACCCCACCGCGATCACCGTGCTGCAGGTTGCCGGGTTCGCCCGGCCCGAGGTGCTGGTCGAGATCGACGCACTCGCAGTCTCGCCATGACGCCGGGGAGCTCAATCTCTCCTTCTGCCAACCGAGCAGGATCGGAGAAGCGAGCGCATCACCGGTTCTCTATGTTGAGGGTGTGGACCTCACTACCCACAGGCTGATTTAGCGTGGACCGGATGCATGCCGCCGACAGCCATGACTTCATCCGGGTGACCGGGGCACGTGAGAACAATCTCAAGGACATCACCGTCGAGATCCCGAAGCGGCGGCTGACGGTGTTCACCGGGGTCTCGGGCTCGGGGAAGAGCTCTCTCGTTTTCGACACCATTGCCGCCGAGTCGCGGCGTCTGATCAACGAGACCTATAGCTCGTTCGTGCAGGGCTTCATGCCGACCATGGCCCGCCCCGATGTCGACGTGCTCGACGGCCTGACCACGGCGATCATCGTCGACCAGGAGCGGATGGGAGCCAACGTCCGTTCCACCGTGGGTACCGCGACAGATGCCAACACCTTGCTTCGCATCCTCTTCAGCCGGCTCGGGAAGCCTCAGATCGGCTCGCCCAGCGCCTTCGCCTTCAACGTCCCCTCGGTCAGCGGGCGGGGCACCATCACCATCGAGCGAGGGGAGGGCAAGGACAGGCCGAGGGTGGAGACGTATTCCCTCGTCGGCGGCATGTGTCCGCGGTGCGAGGGCATGGGGTCGGTCAGCGACATCGACCTCACCCAGCTCTACGACGAGTCGAAATCACTCAACGAGGGCGCGATAACCGTCCCCGGTTACAGGGCGGGCGGATGGAGCGTGCGGCTCTTCAGCGAGGCGGGCATCCTCGACCCGGACAAGCCGATCAACAAGTACACCAAGAAAGAGCTCCACGACTTCCTCTACAAGGAACCGACCAAGGTGAAGATCGTGGGCACCAACATGACCTACGAGGGGTTGGTCCCACGTATCCAGAAGTCGTTCCTGTCCAAGGACCTCGATGCGCTTCAGCCGCACATCAGGGAGTTCGTGGAGCGCGCCGCGACCTTCACGACGTGTCCCGACTGCGCCGGCACCCGCCTCAGTGCGGGGGCCCGTTCCTCGAAGATAAAGGGGGTCAGCATCGCCGATGTCTGTGCCATGCAGATCAGCGACCTGGCCGAATGGGTCCGCGGCCTGAAAGAGCCGTCGGTGGCACCGCTGCTCACCGCCCTCCAGGAGACCCTCGACTCTTTCGTGGAGATCGGGCTCGGCTACATCTCCCTCGACCGGCCTTCGGGGACGTTGTCCGGAGGCGAGGCACAACGCACCAAGATGATCCGTCATCTCGGCTCGCCACTCACCGACGTCACCTACGTGTTCGACGAGCCGACCACAGGCCTCCACCCTCATGACATCCAGCGCATGAACGACCTATTGCTTCAGTTGCGTGACAAGGGCAACACGGTGCTCGTGGTCGAGCACGAGCCGGAGGCGATCGAAATCGCCGATCACGCAGTTGATCTAGGCCCGGGGGCCGGGACTGCCGGCGGTGAGGTGGTCTTCGAGGGCACCGTGGCCGAGCTGCGATCGAGCGGGACCCTGACCGGCAAGCATCTGGACGACCGGGCAAGCCTGAAGCCTGGCTTCCGAAACTCGACCGAGAGCCTCGAGATCCGCAATGCCAACCTGCACAACCTCCAAGACGTCGACGTCGACATCCCACTCGGGGTGCTCGTCGTGGTCACCGGCGTGGCCGGCTCGGGCAAGAGCTCCCTGATCCTCGGCTCCATCCCTGCCGGCGAAGGTGTCGTCACTGTCGACCAGACCGATATTCGCGGGTCACGGCGAAGCAACCCGGCCACCTACACCGGGATGCTGGACTCGATACGGGCGGCGTTCGCCAAGGCCAACGGGGTGAAGCCGGCTCTGTTCAGCGCCAACTCGGAGGGCGCTTGCCCCAACTGCAACGGTGCCGGGGTCATCTACACCGAGCTCGGATTCATGGACACCGTCGCCACTACATGCGAGGTGTGCGAGGGCAAGCGGTTCCAGGCCGAGGTACTGGACTACAAGCTGGGCGGTCGGGACATCAGCGAGGTCCTCACCATGTCGGTGGCTGAAGCCGAGAAGTTCTTCGCCGATGGCGAGTCAGCGGTGGCGGCGGCCCATGCGATCCTGGAGCGCATGTCCGCCGTGGGGCTGGGTTACCTCAGCATCGGCCAGCCTCTGACGACACTGTCCGGTGGTGAACGTCAGCGTTTGAAGCTGGCCATCCACATGGCGGAGAAGGGTGGCATCTACGTGCTCGACGAGCCCACCAGCGGTCTACACCTCGCCGATGTCGAGCACTTGCTCGGTCTTCTCGACCAGCTGGTGGAGTCGGGCAAGTCGGTGATCGTGATCGAGCACCACCAGGCGGTGATGGCCCACGCCGACTGGATCATCGACCTGGGCCCAGGAGCGGGACATGACGGTGGCCTGGTCGTGTTCCAGGGAACACCGGCCGACCTGGTCGCAGATCCATCCACTCTCACCGGCCGGCATCTGGCCGAGTACGTGGGTTCGGCGTAGGTCTGTGATCGCACCTGCCGTGGGGCGATACGCCCATGAGATATAGGCTGGTCAGATGAGTGTCGACCTCGTGGAGCTGCGTCTCTTGCGTCAAGCCAGGGACCGGATGGACCGCGAGTACGCCCAGCCGCTCGACGTCCCGGCGCTGGCCCACACCGCAGCGATGTCGCCTTCACATTTCAGTCGCCGCTTCCGCGACGTCTACTCGGAGACCCCCTACTCATATCTGATGACCCGGCGCATCGAACGGGCGAAGTGGCTACTGCGTCTCGGTGATCTATCGGTCACCGAGGTCTGCATGGCGGTCGGTTGCACGAGCCTGGGTTCCTTCTCCTCCAAGTTCACCGAATTGGTCGGCGAGACGCCGAGTGCGTATCGAGCACGCGACCATGGCGAGTTGGTGGGCGTCCCCTCCTGTCAGACGATGGTGGCGAGCCGGCCGCGCAAGGATCGGGGTTCGGAGGCGGAAGCGAGCAGTTTTGGAGAAGCAACCGTCGCCCCGCGATCGTAGGGTTGCTCGCATGAGCGTCTCGCTGAGCACAGTGCACATATACGTCGATGACCCGGATGCAGCCCTAGGTTTCTACCGGGACACTCTGGGCCTGACGGTTCAGGACGAAGTGGAGAACGAAGGCTTCCGGTGGATCACATTGGCCACCGAGAGCCAGCCCGAGATCAAGATCGTCCTGTCGCAGCCGCATGCCGGCCGCTCACAGGAAGACGGAGACGCGCTCGCAGCTCTGCTCGCCAAGGGTGAGCTGCCCGGCCCGTTCTTCCGCACCGATGACCTCGACACCACCTTCGACAAGACCGCCGGCGCACCCGGGGTCGAGGTCCTGTCCGAGCCAGCCGACCAGTTCTGGGGCGTTCGCGACGCCGCAGTGCGTGATCCGGCGGGCAACATGATCCGCATCGAGCAGGGTTAGAGGCAACAAACTCCGCCAGGAGTCGGTCATGTCGGACATCGGGTCTGAGGCGATCAGCTGGGGCGAGTTCTCCAGACGAGAGCCCGACCTCGCGCTTTTCGGGGCAGGGCGGCTCACCTCCCTCCCCGCATACCTGGCGACCGTCCGTCGGTCGGGAACGCCTCGGGTCCATCCGGTGACGCCGATCTTCGCCGGTGACGGGTTGTTCCTGTTCATGGAGCCGACCTCTCCCAAGCGGAGAGATCTCCTGGAGCGGGGATGGTTCGCATTGCACAGTGGCGTCCCGGACAATGAGGGCACCGGGGGCGAGTTCTCGGCCAGTGGCCTGGGCCGCGCCGTAGACGATCCAGAGATGTGGTCTCTCGTGGCCAACGCCGCCGGGTACGGGCCGCCCGACCGCTATGTGCTGTTCGAATTCCGGCTGAGCGAGGCCCGGTGTCACGGTTACGGTGACGTGCCCCTGCCCGATACGCGGAAGTGGTCGGCCTGATCGGCAGTTCAGCCGGCAACCGAGAGCCAGCCGGGCTCGGGTTCACCGAACTTGTCGAGCAGGTAGTCGCGCGAGGCTTCCACCTGTCTCCGCGGCTCGTCTAGCGATGTCTTCAGCCTGAAGTCCTCCTTGAGCACCTCTCCGTCGACGAGGACGGTCTTCACGTTGGAGATGTCCGCAGCGCAGACCACTGCTCCCACCGGGTCGATGATGGGCGCCATGTTCACGGCCGATCCATCGAGGATCACGACGTCGGCCTTCTTCCCGGGAGTGAGCGATCCGGTGCGATCGGCGAGCCCTGCCACCTCGGCACCGCCAAGGGTGGCCCAGTGCAGCGCCTGACGTGAGGTGATCAGACCGGGCGACGCCTCGAGCCCATCCAAATCGGCGTCCCAGGCCTCCTGGTGGCGGCGTCCGCGCTCCGAACCGAAGACGGCGTGCATCTGTGTGAACTGGTCGGCGGACGCGGTCGTGGCGACGTCGGAGGAGAGCCCGATCGGGATCCCGTACTCGAGCGCGGTGACGGCCGGGGCCCATCCGTGACCCATCTGGATCTCGATCTGGGGAGCGAGGCTGACATTCCCCCCCGAGTCACGGACCAGTCCCCACTCCTCGTCGGTGAAATGGGAGGCGTGGACGTATGTCGTGTCCGGATAGAGCAGGTCCATGTCCCGCAGGGCAGTGATCTGCCCTTTGGTGTAGCCGAAGCGATCCATGGCGACGTGGACGGTGATGTCGATGTCGAGTTCCTTGGCCAGCTCCCAGTCGTGACGCACGACCTCGGGCTTGCAGAAGCCAGGGCCGCGGGTGGCGAGCCCCATCGTGATGCGACCCTCATCCGAGCTGAAGTACTGCGACCGCAGTCGACGGGCCTCGTCACCGTCGGAGGTCAAGACACTGCCGGTGTAGTCAGGGCCGAACCACCAATCCACCAGTGAGGTGTTGGGGAACCCATAGGCGAACACCGACCTGATGCCAGTCGCTTCCAGGGCGTTGACCGAGGCGTCTGCGTGGTCCGGGGTGTTCATGATGTGCGCCCAGTCGACCAGCGTCGTGATGCCGGCGTTGATGCACTCGAGAGCACCCCATTGGGTCGCCGAGTAGACGTCTTCTGGCCGGTAATGCGGGGCGAACTTGTCGAGGATGGCGCTGAAGTAGGTGATGAGGGCGAAATCTGGTGCGCAGGTCCGGATGCACGTCTCCCAGGTATGTCGATGGGTGTCGATGAATCCCGGGATCACGATGTCGCCGCCCGCATCGACGACTGTGGCGCCGTCGGCCGACAGACCCCTGCCGACTGCGGAGATCCGGTCGCCCTCGATCAGGATGTCAGCATCCGGCATCTCGCCGAGCTCGGGGTCCTGAGTGAGCACTATTCCGCCGCGAATGAGAGTTCGGTCAGCCACAGATCTGTCCCTTTCTGCATGCTTTCGGCTCTGGGCGATGGATCCTCCCGCCTCGAGCTCCTGCTCCGTCCATCGCATCCAACCGGCTTTATCCATGGGCCTCGGGGAAGCGGATCGTACCGGCGCCTCGGGAGGTTGGGAAGGGGTCGTCGGCGGCTCGCCACGCGGGGAGCGGCTTGGCGAGGCGCGGGGA
>JBMDXS010000121.1:0-4524 GCA_048595045.1 Acidimicrobiia bacterium | reverse complement strand
TCCCCGCCCGAGGGTCCGAGTGACACCGGTCGACGGTGGACACGGGATGTTGACGGTCGGGTCCTGCGCGGCGGAGCACCACGAACCGGGTCAGATCCGGAAGGAAGCAGCCCTAAGTGGATCGTTCCGGGTGACGCAGGGCGGCCTGGCCCGAGTCCACGCCCACCATCGCCGACGGCGCGAGGTCTCGACGGCGGGGGCACGATCACTCTCCCTGCCGAGTGAGTACCCAGCGCCATGTCGGACGCGCCTCGAGGCGGGAGCGTCAGGAAGCGGGCTTCCGCAGCCGCACTCCGTACACGAACCCGAAGAGGCCCATCCGCCAGATCTGCTCGGGGATGAGAGTGTGTCCTTGGAAGAACTGCTCGGGTGGGGGCAGTGAATCGAGGGAACGGTGAAGGTACCAGTACTCCTTGGGGGCCCGGGCGAAGACCAGCCCCACCAGGGGAAGGATCACCGCGGTCCCGATGCGATGGACGACCCGAAGAAGCACGTTGCGTGGTCGGGCGAGGTCGACCACCACCGCCGCCGACCCCGGTCGGAGCACCCGTTCGATCTCAGCGAGCGTCTCGGATATCGACGACAGATTTCGGAACACAAAGCCGCTGAAAACCCCGTCGACCGCCCTGTCCCGAAATGGGAGCGCTTCCCCGACACCAACAACCCGGTCGCGCACCGGGCTGAGGACGAGCATCTCGATGACCGGGTCGAGACCGACGACGGTCCTGCCGCCGAAGTCGGTGTCCCCGGTGCCACACCCGAGGTCGAGCACCGTTCCCGGGGACAACATGTCGATGCCCAGTGCCCGCCACCGCCGCTCTTGCCCGAGCGACAGCACCCGGTTGATCAGGTCGTAACGGGCGGCGATCCGGGCGAAGATCGGATCGGAGGCCTCACTCACGGCTCGATGACATCGAACCCGGTGTAAGGGACGAGAGCGGACGGTATCAGGACCGACCCGTCAGACTGCTGGTGGTTCTCGAGCAGGGCCAGGATGGTTCGGCCCACCGCGCAGGCGGTCCCGTTGAGGGTGTGCACCACCTCGTTGCCCCGGTCGGTCCTCATCCGGATCCTGAGCCGACGGGCTTGGAAGTCGGTGGTGTTGGAGCAGGACGTGATCTCCCTGTATCGCTGTTCGCCGGGGAACCACGCCTCGATGTCGTACTTCTTCACTGCCGACGCCCCCAGATCTCCCGCGGCGATGTTCACGACCCGATACGGGATTTCGAGCTCACCGACCAGTCTCTCCTCCACCGTGAGCAGCCGGTCGTGCTCAGCAGCCGAATCCTGGGGGTCGATGAACACGAACATCTCGACCTTGTCGAACTGATGGACCCGGAAGATCCCGGCCGTGTCCTTGCCGTAGGTCCCCGCTTCACGTCTGAAGCATGTGGAGAAACCGGCGTATCGCAGCGGCAGGTCGCCGCCCTCCAAGATCTCGTCGGTGTGATAGGCGGCGAGGGGGACCTCAGCGGTGCCCACCAGGAAGAGCTCGTCCCGGGGCACCTCGTAGACCTGCTCGCGTGATTCGGGGAAGAATCCGGTCCCCACCAGCGCCTCCTCCCTCACCAGCACCGGGGGCACCACCGGGGTGAAGCCCTCGGCCACCAGGTGGTCCATCGCCCACCGGACCAGGGAGAATTCGAGCAACGCTCCCTTGCCTTTGAGATACCCGAACCTGCTCCCCGAGACCTTGGCGGCCCGGATGGTGTCGACGATCCCGAGTTTCTCCCCCAGCGTGGCGTGATCGGTGCCTTCGGTGAGCGGCTCCCCGACCCGCTTGATCTCGACGTTGTCCTCCTCGGTGAACCCGTCGGCCGCGTCCGGGGCCACCAGGTTGGGGACCTCGAGCATGGCCAGGTCGAAGTCCGACTCCAACCTGTCGACCTCTGCCGCCGTCTCCTTGACCTCCGACGCCAACTGGGCCACTCCTGCGATTGCGGCCTCCTTGGCCTCACCCTCGAGCCCGGCTATCTCCCGACCGGTCTCCTTCTGCCGGGCCCTCAGCTCCTCCGCCCGTTGACGCGCCGAACGAAGCTCCGTGTCGAGGGCGACGAGGGCATCCAGATCGACCTTGGAGCCACGCCGGGTCAACGAGGTCCGGATGGCTTCCGGGTCGTCTCGAAGAAGCCGGGGGTCGATCATCTGGGCGGAGATGGTACCGGCACCATTCTGTGCGGAGCTTCCGCGGTCCAAGCCGCGCGAATACTCACAGAACGCGTCTCGTCCTTACTCGTCGTTGATCTCGAAGAGGACGCTGAGGACGTTGTCTTCGAGGTCGATGTCGTTGGTGATGGCGGGCAGGGCAGCCGCCACCTCGTACAGCGCACCGGGGATCACCGGGATCTCGAGGAACTGGACAGCCGTCTGCTCTCCGGGCTCGAGCACAGGGAGCATCTCGGAGAGGACGACCGGGTCGGACTCACCGGCCAGGGTGAGCTCGATCGGCTCGGGCTCGCTCGCCACGTTGCCCGCGTTGTCGACCACCACCGAGAAGCTGAGCTGCTCGGTGGCCGGGACGATCGCCTGGTCGGTCGGATCGACATTCCAGAGCGGGTCCGAGGTGATGGAGGCCACCCTGAGACCCGGTCTGAGGGCAATGCCGCTGTTGGGGGAACGGGCTGCCTCCACGTAGGCCAGAGAAAGCGTGAACAACTCGCCCTCCGCGGGCAGCATGAGGATCTCGGGCATGGGCGCGACCGGGTCGGGAACCTCCTCCGCCTCCAGCTCACGCAGTAGGTCGCTGTAGAGACGATCACCCCCTCTGAGCTCGGCGAGAGAGTTGGCGATGTTGTCCGCCACCACCGTGCTGGTGGGATCATCGGCCGCGGTCAAGATGCCCGAAGCGAACCCGCTCACGCCGACCGTCCAGGCCTCGATCGCACGTCTGTAGACGGCATTTGCACCCACCAGGTTGGCCAAGGTAGACCCTCTTTCCACCAGCTCTGCCGCCGTCTCCAGGTCCTCACGCAGACCGTTGGTGGCAGTCTCCAGCTCTGATCGCTCGATTCGGGAGAGGCGTGAGATGACCACCCTCAGGGTGTCGGCGCCCATCGACAGATCGGAGGCGCTCTCATGGAGCTCACCCAGATACTGGAGCTCGGCACGGGTGTCGTCCCCGGAGCTGGTGATGACTACGGCAACCACGGCTGCGGCAGTTATGACCAGGGGCCAGAGAAAACGGCCCAGGACACGTCTGCGCGGCTTTGGTTGGTCGAGGAGCATGTTGGTATCTGCGGGTGATGAGGCAGAGGTGTGGAGGCTATTACCGGTACCGGGAATAGGACGAGAGGCGGGAACACCTGGCTCTACCGATCGAGGGGTCTTCTCCCCTTCGGATCACGACTCGATGAGCTCCCGCAGCTTTCCGGCGAACGCGGCAGGATCGTTGTTCGGTGACCACTCGCTGACGGTGAAGCCCCCGTGATCGCCTGGAAAGATCACTGGTTCGACTCCGAGCAGCCTGGCCAGCGCTTCACCTCCGCGCCTTGCCATCCCACCCTCGCCCTCGGCGCCGATCGCCGGGATGACACGCACAGGCGAGGCCTCGAGGGCCTCCACATCGGGCAGGAACGGCGGCATCGTCAGGTTGCCACTCAGCAGCGGATCGTCGCGGGAGCCATCGTCCTCGGTCGGGAGCCCAAACTGGGCGGGATCGGGGGCCGACCGGTCCAGGTAGTCGTCGGGCAGCGGTCCCCGGTGCATCACCAGCTGTATGAACTTGGCCATGGCCGGGCCGAACCCCTCGCGCTGATATGTGTCGACCATGTCGGCGTTGACCCTGATCAACATCCCACTGTCCTCGAGTAGGGCTACCAGTGGCGGTTCATGAGACACGAACGTGCGAACGTCTTCCGGGTGCGCGACCACCCAGTGGAGACCACACATCGCTCCCCCGCTCGAACCGAAGGCATCGACCGGGCCGAGACCGGACGCCTCGACCACCCGGTGGTAGTCCTCGGCGTGCACCTCGGCATTGAGGGGGTGGTTGGGATCACGTGTACTGCGCTCCATGCCGCGGGGGTCATAGGTGATGACGGTGCGGTCGGTGAAATGCCCGACGAGTTGTTCGAAGCCGGAAGCGCCCATCGGCGAGCCGAAGATGAACAACGCCCGGTGATCTCTCTCCTCCTCGGGATCCCGGATGTCGTAAGTGATCAGGGCGCCGGGCGCCTCGATGGTGTGGGTGGTCACCTTGGTCATGGTGCTCGTTCCTCCAGGTGTGTGAATTCTGACTTCCCCGGCGACTCGATGTCATCGGTACCCGGGTCGCTCGGTAAATCCGTTCAATAGCGCTCTCGGGGGATCCAAGCGGAGTCCGACCTTCTTGATCGAGCGGTGGGCAACGGGGAACGTCTCCCACTCGGGAGGAAAAAAGCGGAGTCCGTCCTACTTGATATATCCATGAGCAACGAGGAACCACTCCCACTCGGGGGGATACAAGGGGGGTCGTCCCCCCTTGAAATAACGGTGGGCGAGGGGGGACTTGAACCCCCACGACCTTGCGGTCACAGGAACCTGAAT